>JAFGKC010000212.1 GCA_016928765.1 Syntrophaceae bacterium | reverse complement strand
GATAGGCGAGATTGAAGTTTTTCAATTCAAAACAGTCGTGGATAAAGTGCTCGATCCGGAAACGCAGATTTCCAAAGAAGAAGCGAGGAAAAAACTCGATGAAGGAGCGGAGCCGGGTGACAGCTTAGGCATGAAAATCGAAACAGGTTCTTTCGGCCGCATTGCAGTCCAGATGGCCAAGCAGATCATTATTCAGCGGGTCAAGGACGCTGAAAGAGATATTATTTATGAAGAATATAAAGACCGTAAAGGTGAGATTTTAACGGGTTTTGTTCAGCGCTTTGAAGGCGGCAGCATTATTGTCAATCTGGGACGCGCCGAAGGAGTAGTGCCTCCGGCGGAACAAATTCACCGCGAAACTTATAAACGCGGGGAAAGAATCCGCTCTTATATCGTCGATGTCAAAAAAAATACCAAAGGCTCGCAGATAATATTATCACGCACTCATCCTTCATTTCTGAAAGCGCTGTTTGAAATGGAAGTACCGGAAATTTCCGAAGGCCTTATAGAAATTGTCAGCGTGGCCCGCGAGCCCGGGAAACGCGGTAAAATAGCCGTTCAGGCCAAGGATAAAGACATTGATCCGGTGGGCGCCTGCGTGGGCATGAGAGGTTCACGCGTTCAGAGCGTGGTACAGGAACTGCGTGGGGAGAAAATCGACATCATTCCCTATACCAACGACGCCCCCAAATATGTGTCGAGCGCTCTATCACCGGCAAAAGTAAACCGTGTATTGATTGACGAAGAAAACCGCACAATGGTAGTGATTGTTCCCGATGATCAGCTTTCGCTGGCTATTGGCAAAAACGGACAGAATGTCCGTTTGGCGGTCAAACTGACCGGCTGGAAAATTGACGTGAAAAGCGAAACAATGGCCACTGAAAAACCGGAGGGAGAAACTGATCTGACTAACCTCTCTGGCGTGGGACCGGCGATGGCGCAGAAACTGATGGAACAGGGAATTAAGAGCATCGCCATGCTCGCTGCGACAGACCTGGAAGTGCTATCTTCTATTCCCGGCATTGGTGAAAAAACCGCTCAGCACTGGATGGAAGAAGCCGGAAAAATTTTAGAAGCTGAAGCGGCTGAAAGTAAACCGGCTTCGAAACTGAACATTTAATTTAGGGAGTTTTGTGAATGGCGAAAAAGCGAGTTCATGAATTAGCTAAGGAATTAAATCTGGAAAGCAAAGATTTGATTGCACGTCTGGAAAAAATGGGCATCACTGTGAAATCCCATTCCAGCACCCTGGAAGACGCTAACGTTGAGAAAATAAAAGAGTCCCTCCTTTCCGGCGATTCCCGCCAAATCGTCGAAGAAAGAATAAAATCAACGGTAATTCGCCGCCGCGCCGTTCGCGCTCCCGTGGAAGAACAGCCCGCGCCGGAAGAGGAACCTGCCGCGGAAGAAGCGGCCGCGGCTCCTGCGGAAAAGGAAGTTAAAGAAAAAAAAGAGGCTCCGGAAAAAGCTGCGGCGGCGCCAAGCATCGCGGAAACAGACGAAGCGAAAAAGAAATTATCAAAAAAAGAAGAACCAAAAGCGCCGGCCACCCCGGAGGCCGCGGACGCCGAGAAAGCAACACAGCCGACAGCGGCAACCCCCAAACCTATTGTTTTTGTTAAACATAAAATAACCAAGCCGGAAATTAAAAAAGCCCCCAAACCGGAAAAGCCGCTGAAACCCGGCGAAAAAATAGTTGTTCCGCCGCCGGAAAAAACCATAAAAAAAGAATTTGATAAGACAAAGAAAAAAAGTAAGGCACCGGTTGAAGTTTTCATCGAAGAAGAAAAAGTAGTTCCGCGCCGAAAAGTCCTAGAGAAGAAGATAGAGAAGAAATTAAGAAAGCAGGACGATGACCGGGAAGTAAGTTTTGTCAAGTGGCGAGAGGAGAAAAAAGTTGCGCCCACAAAAATGAAAAAAACGGAAATCACCACGCCTAAAGCCATTAAAAGGCGTGTCAAGATCGGCGAAACTATATCGGTTGGCGAATTGGCCAAAAGAATGGGTGTCAAGGCCAGCGAGGTAATCAACAAGCTGATCGGCATGGGCGTTATGGCTACCATCAATCAATCCATTGACTATGACATCGCTTCACTGGTTACTTCGGAATTCAGCTTCCAGGTGGAAAAAGCGGAACTTGATTTTGACGAATCCACATTGAAAGTAGCGGCGTCACCGGAAAACCTCAAACCCCGCGCTCCTGTCGTGACCATTATGGGGCATGTCGATCACGGAAAAACCTCACTGCTGGACGCGATAAGACAATCCAACGTGATTGACGGAGAAGCTGGCGGCATTACGCAGGCTATCGGAGCTTATCATGTAAATATCAATAACCGCGATATCGTTTTTCTGGACACTCCCGGCCACGAAGCTTTTACCGCGATGCGCGCGCGTGGAGCTAAAGTGACAGATATTGTCGTTTTGGTTGTCGCGGCCGATGACGGCGTAATGGAACAGACAATCGAAGCAATCAACCATTCCAAAGTCGCCGGTGTGCCCATAATTGTCGCTGTCAATAAAATTGATAAACCCGGAGCGGAACCGGATAAAATAAAACAGGGTCTTTCCGAACACGGCCTTTTATCCGAACAATGGGGCGGTGATACGATTTTCTGCGAAGTTTCCGCGAAGAAGAAACAGGGAATCGAGGAATTGTTAGAAATGATTCTGCTGCAGGCTGACGTTATGGAACTGAAGGCCGATCCGAACCTTCCGGCGCACGGCATTATCATCGAATCCAAACTGGACCGTGGACGCGGCCCGGTAGCGACAGTTCTCATCCAGGAAGGAACGCTCAAAGAAAGTGATTCTTTCGTTTCCAAAACAGAATACGGACGCGTGCGCGCGATGGTCAACGACCAGGGCAGGCGCGTGAAGGAAGCCGGGCCCGCCATGCCGGTGGAAGTTATCGGTTTTTCCAGCGTCCCGCAGGTTGGAGCGGAATTTTTCGGCGTCGATGACGATAAAAAAGCGCGTGAAATCGCGGATTACTGGATAAGAAAAGTCAGGGAAAAAGAACTTTCCGCCTCATCAAAAATTACCCTGGAGCAGCTCTACCAGAAAATAAAAGAGGGTGTAAAGGACTTCAATGTAATTATCAAGGCTGACGTGCGCGGTTCCATTGAAGCAATCACCGACACTTTAAACAAGCTTTCCACCGATGACGTGAGGCTGAAAATAATTCACAGCTCCGCCGGTGCCATCAGCGAAACGGATGTTTTATTGGCCTCCGCATCCAATGCCATAATTATCGGATTCAATGTCCGCCCCGACGCTCGCGTTACCGAAATAGCCGAACAGGAAGGCGTGGAAATAAAACTTTACGACATTATTTACAATGTTATTTCCGATGTCCGCGCCGCTATGGAGGGACTCTTGGAACCGGAATACAAGGAAGTTGTTCAGGGGCGCGCCGAAGTGCGCGAACTCTTCAAGGTTCCCAAAATCGGCACAATTGCCGGCTGCCACGTTACCGATGGCAAAATACCGCGCAGCGCCAACTTAAAATTACTGCGCGACAGTGTAGTTGTCTTCGACGGTAAAATATTATCCTTGAAGCGTTTCAAAGATGACGCCAAGGAAGTGCTTGCCGGATTTGAATGCGGTATCGGCATTGAAGGATTCAACGATATTCATGTGGGTGACGTTATTGAGGCCTACATAAGTGAAAAAATAGAAAGAAAACTATAAAGTAAGATTTAAAATTCATTTTATGGTTATCGGCTACGGCATAATTAATTTACGCCTCAGCGAAAGCGGCTCTTTAAAAGATAAAAGAAGCGTCCTAAACAAGATTCTGAAAAGGACGCAGAATGAATTTAACGTGTCCATCGCCCAAATCGGAAAACTCGATAGTTATAAATATGCGGAAATCGGTTTTGCCTGTGTGGGAAATGATTCCCGTTATATAAACGGAAAAGTTGATCATCTGCTTAAATTCATAGATAACATGCGCGCGGCCGAAATATTAAATACTAAAATAGAAATAATGGTTGTCTCCAGCTTTCAGGAAACAGCCGCGGATAGTGAAATAAAATACGATGACTTTTAAAAGAGCGGACAGGGTGGCCGAACAGATTATGGCGGAAATCACCGCGATCATTTCCGCGGAAGTAAAAGACCCGCGCGTGCACGCCCTTACTGTTACCGCCGTGAAAGTGAGCGATGATTTAAGAAACGCGAAAATTTATTTCGTGGAAATGGGTAAAGATGAATGTTCCGAAGAAACGCGCGTCGGCCTGGACAAAGCTACCAGTTTTGTCCGGCGGGAACTGGGCAGGCGCCTGCAACTGCGTTTTGTCCCGGAAATAATTTTTATGCATGACAAGTCTTTCGGCTACAGCAGCCGTATCGAGAAACTTTTGGCAAATATCTCAAGAGAAGAAAAGAATACAGAAGCGGAAAATGATTAATAAAATTATAAAAAAAATAAATGAGGGACATCATTTTTTAATCACGTCCCACACAAAATTAGACGGAGACGCGCTCGGTTCAGAGCTGGCTCTTTACTGCATGTTGAACGATCTGGGTAAAAAAGCAGTTATCTATAATGAAGATAAAGCTCCTGAGCATTATAGCTTCCTGCCGTCAGCGGAGAAAATAGTAAACGAACTCGACAATGTTAGTAATTATGATGTGGCTTTTATATTGGATTGCAGCGAGCTGGAACGCGTGGGAGAAAAAGCGAAAGAAATCGCTAAAGTCAAGACGCTGATCAACATCGATCATCATATATCGAACAACGGGTTTTCTCCTTTAAAATTATGGGACGGCCATGCAAGTTCCACAGGAGAGCTTATTTTCCGCCTTTTTGAAAAAATGGGCGCGAAAATGTCACCGGAAATCTGCACCAATTTATACGCGGCAATTCTTACGGACACGGGAGGTTTCCGATACACCAATACCACACAAGACACACTCTATGCCGCGGGCAAACTGGTAGAAAAAGGCGCGGACCCGCAGTGGATTTCTGAAAATATTTACGAAAACGATTCTCCGGTAAAAATAATATTGATGAAAAAAGCGCTCGAAACACTATCGCTGGATTTTCGGAACCAGGTTGGTTCTCTCGTGGTCACAAAAAGCGCTCTAGCAGAATCCGGAGCCACATATGAACATACGGAAGGATTTGTCGAAATTCCCCGTTCAGTTAAAGGAATTTCGATATCGATTTTATACACACAGCTGGAAGATAATTATTATAAGCTAAGTTTGCGCTCCAAAGGCAAAATAAGCGTGGAAAAAATAGCAAAGAGGTTCGGCGGTGGGGGACACGCTAACGCGGCGGCTTGTCGAATAAAAGGAGATATTGAAGCCGTTAAAGAAGAAGTGCTCAAAGCAATTAAGGAAACCCGGTGATTTATGAACGGTGTGATAATAATTGATAAACCCGCGGGTAAAACTTCCCATGATGTCGTATCGGAAGTGAAAAAAATCCTCGGCGCAAAAAAAGCGGGCCACACAGGAACTCTTGATCCAATGGTCACAGGTGTGCTTCCTGTTTGTTTGAATGAAGCCACCAAACTGGCCGGCTTTCTTTCGGGAGAAGATAAAGAATATCTGGCAACAATGCTGCTGGGCGTAAAAACAGACACAATGGATATAAAAGGTAAAATCATCGCGACTTCAGATAAAATCGCGAGCGAAGAAGAAATACGGTCATTAATGTCGAGCATGACCGGAAGAAAAAAACAGCTTCCGCCTGCTTATTCGGCGGTCAAGCATCAGGGAAAACCATTATATAAATGGGCCAGAAAAGGTATTTTCCCGGAAGCGCCCTCGCGCGAGATAGAAATTTTTGATATTAACATTGAGAATGTTTCTTCAAATAATGTAACCTTCAGGGTAACCTGTTCCAAAGGAACTTATATCAGGACACTTTGTTCGGATATCGGTGAACAGCTCGGTTGCGGAGCGTGTTTATCAGATTTGCGCCGCGTGCGCAGTGGGTTTTTTTCTGAAGAAATGGCGGTATCATTAACAAATGACGCAAAAGGAAACTCTTCATACGCGAGCAAAAAAGAGGAGCTATTAAAAAATATATTACCCATGGAAAGACTCATGCCTTCGTGGAAAGTAATTGAAGTTGAAGAGAATTTTGCCGATAAACTGCGAAACGGCCTGCAGCCTTCCGTGGCAATGATGAAAGCTCATGTTCTTCCTTTTCTTGATGAGGGAGATATGATAAAGTTCATAAACAATGAAGGAAAGCTGATCGCTTTGGCGGAAATAACTGTCGCGGCAGATAAAATCGCTCACTTAGACGATAAATTTCCCGCCGCCAAAATCATCAGAGTGTTTAATAATATTAATAACTAAAATATTTTTTAATATACATGGAATTAATCATTTAGGAGGAAAGAGCGTGTTAAATTTGGAAAAAAGAAAGTCATTGATTGAAAACTACCGTCTTCACGAAAAGGATACCGG
>JAFGKC010000211.1 GCA_016928765.1 Syntrophaceae bacterium | reverse complement strand
TATGAAGGTTCATACCAGCAATTACCGCATTGTCGGTTTTACCGAAGAGGCCGAAATTGAAGCGCTGGTGGCGCTGGCCAAAAAGAAGCGCGTTCCGGTAATGAATGATTTGGGCAGCGGTTGTCTGATAAATCTCGAAGATTACGGACTGGAACATGAGCCGACCGTGAGTGAAGTTTTGTCCGCCGCTGTGGATGTGGTGACGTTCAGCGGCGACAAACTTCTGGGCGGGCCGCAGGCGGGCATTATTGTCGGCAAAAAGAGTGTTTTGGCCAAAATCAAAAAAAATCCGCTCAACCGCGCGTTGCGCATTGATAAGTTCACCTTGGCCGCTTTGGAAGCGACGCTCATGCATTATCTGAATCCGGACGAGGCTGTTAAAAAATTACGTTCGTTAAAAGCCTTGACCGAGCCTGTTTCCGACGTAAAAAAGCGCGCGCGCAAACTACTCAATAAATTGCAAAAAGAAAATTTTGAGTCTCTGACATTGCGTCTGCGCGATGGATTTTCCACCACCGGCGGAGGCTCGCTGCCAATGCAGAAAATTCCCACGGTTTTAATCGGCATCAAAAACAACAAAATGTCTGCAGGTCGCATGGAAGAGAAACTGCGCGCGCTCGCAGTGTCGGTAATCGTCCGCGTGGATAAAGATGAAATCCTGCTTGACCTGCGAACGGTGGCTGAAGATGAATTTCCCTTTATCATCGTAGGCTTGAAAGAAGTAATGCCTAATTAAGGAAACGGCGCGTTCGGTGAACGCGCCCTACGCTCTAATGTAGGGGCTGTTCTCCGAACAGTCCGGATAATTTAACTACATCATGCGTTTCATCTGTAAAATATATTTCAGGAGGGCGGTATGAAATGAACGATATTAATGAAGAAAATACGCAAGGCCGTAGTGTCCAGGCCGGGGATGGTTTCATTTCTAAGATGAAAGCATTTTATCTGCAATATCCCAAAAATGTCCGGCGAATCGGTGTTGCGATTCTCCTTGTTATTCTTTTGGCATGGCTTGCCAGCATCAATATGTGCGGGTATTTTGGTCTTTTCGGTCATGCAGCCTGGAAGGAAGAAGTGCTTTTGCATGATGGAAGTAAAATCATTGTGAAACGATGGCAAAAAACCATGAATGTTTATTCATTTGAAAAGAGCACACTCCTCAAGGAGCAATCCCTGAGTTTTAAACACCCAAAAACAAGGGAAAAAATAGCCTGGAAAGACGGCCCGACGGAAGGTATTCGCACCGCTAATTTTAGATTACTAGCTTTTCATCTAATAAATAATACGCCTTATGTTATTGCTGAGGCTTATGGATGTTTTTCTTACAATAGATGGGGCCGTCCAAACCCGCCTTACATTATTTTTAAATATGAGGGCGAAGAATGGAAGCGCATAGCAATACGTGATTTGCCATCTGAGCTTACGAGCATCAATCTCATGCTAAACACAACGGGGAGAAGGGAAATAAATACCGCACTCCGTGGTTTGGCGACTACTGAAAATATAATAAAATTAAGGAGACCTCCTCACGCGATGTACCACTCCATCGTTCGCACACCGATGGAGGGCGTGGGGTGTATGGAACTGGTACCTACTGGACGTGGTGGATGGCAGGAGACTACAATTTTTAAAATGCAGCCTTCCTATGAAGCATGTATGAATCAATGTAAAAAAGTTCTGTTCGATATGCAATATTGTCCTTGCGACAGATTATTCAAAGACAACAATAAAGGAGAATGAATATGGCTACGCCAACCTTATTTGAGATTCAATGCGCGCTCATGTCCGGCGACAATAATAAAAGCGGCGCTATTTAAATAAAATTTGAGTGAAGATGCCAGTATTTTTTGATCATGCCGGAATAATAAATGGAGCAATAAGTTGGTTGGTCAATCTGAAAAAATAACTTTTACGATAGACAAAAGCCAGGCAGTCCAGCGCCTTGATGTATTTCTGGCGCAAAGCGTGGCAGTGCTTTCCCGTTCATGGGATTTTGCGTTTAAATAATTTTTCAAACTCTTTTGCGTGAAAGCAAAAATTTAAGCTAATTATTTTGCTTTCAAGCAAAAATTATGTATAATATGACCATGTTAAAAGAGCGATATCTTACTCCATATATTTTAAATGATCTGAAAGAGAAGATGGTCTTTGTGGGCGGGCCGCGTCAGGTTGGAAAGACTACCCTCTGCCGGGATTTTGTGGGCACTTTCTTCAAAAATTCTGCCTACTTTAATTGGGACAACCGGGCTGACCGAAAGATGATCATGGCCGCAACCTGGCCGGGTGACGCCGAGCTTCTTATTTTTGACGAGATTCACAAGTACAAGAAGTGGAAGAGGCTTATTAAGGGAGAATACGACAGATACAAAGAAAAGTTCAAGTTCCTGATCACGGGCAGCGCGCGTCTGGATGTTTACAGGCGCGGTGGCGATTCTCTGCAGGGAAGATATCATTATTATCGTTTGCACCCATTTACTTTGGCTGAAATTGAGAAGCCCTCCGGCAATTACTCGGTTCTTGGCGAGTTAATTCTGGATCAGAATTTCTACAAGGATACACTGAATACGCTCGATACCTTTGGAGGGTTTCCTGAACCATTTACCAGACAGAGTTCGAGACAGCTCCGGCGTTGGCATAATGAAAAAATCGAAAGAATGTTTCGCGAAGACATTCAGGATATAGAGGCTATTCGGGATATCGGCAACATGAAGCTCTTAAGCGATATGCTGCCCGCTAAGGTTGGAGCGAGTCTTTCGCTCAACTCTATCCGTGAAGATTTGGAGGTCAGTCATCGCGCGGTAACTCACTGGATGAATGTTCTCGAAGTATTTTATTACCACTTCAGGATTTACCCATACGCATCAAAAAAAATCCGCTCGCTTAAAAAAGAGCCGAAACTTTATCTCTGGGATTGGTCGGAGGTGGAAGACGAAGCCAGGCGTTTTGAGAATTTGATAGCTTCACATCTTCTGAAGTTTGCTCATTTTATTACCGATCAGGAAGGTTACCGCGCGGAACTTTATTACCTGAAAGATGTGGATAAACGGGAAGTGGATTTTCTTATGACTATTGACGGGAAACCATGGTTTGCCGTGGAAGTAAAATTAAATGATACTGCTTTATCGCCTAATCTTCTTTATTTCAGGGACAGGCTGTCAATTCCTTATGTCTATCAGGTTGTAAAAAAGGATAAAGTAGATCTGCTTGCTGATGGGGCCAGAATTCTTTCCGCGGGGAGATTTTTGGCCGGGCTTATATAAGAAAGCGGCGCGTTCAGGGAACGCGCCCTACACCCTAATGTAGGGACTGTTCCCCGAACAGTCCGAATAATTTAACTACATCATGCGTTTCATCTGTATTTTATAAATTTCTAAGGAGGGTGGCATGAAGAAAAATTATTTTTGTGGCAATAATATGCTTTGGCAATTAATTTTAATAATGATGATGCTGGTGGTTAGCTTTGCGATAATACCAGCAAGTGCAGTTGAGAAAGGTGATGAGAAGATCAAAAAATCTAATATTTCGGTGCCCTCTAATAACCAGAACGCACTTTGTAAGAAAGTTACTTCATTGATTAAAAGCAGAAATATCTCTAAATATTTATCCCCAATGGAAAATATCCCCGACACGTCCAGGTATCGTACTTTGGATATCGATGGTGATGGTATTCCTGATAAGGTCGAAGTCAGCTCTGGTTCGGCGGAGTCATATTGCGAAGTTAAACTATCGAGCGGTGCTGAATATGATCTAGTGGAGAATGGCTCTATAATGATTATTAATATTGATGCTAAGGTTTGCGCATTGGTAACTTATTGGGAATATAAGAGGCGGCCAGATGGTTCACTAGAAAATAAAGAGGTCAGCCACCGTTTGTATTTGTTAACCAAGCAAAACGCCGAAATGCTTTGTGATAATTTATAAAACGGAAAGAATGAAGACGCCCTTAAAATTATAAGTTAATGGGAAATAATATAGAAACTCAGATAGCCAAGCTGAGCAATGACAACCGTTTCGCCATTCCGTCGAAGGACGGAATTCAGAAAAAACAGGACTGGATATACCCTAAAGGGTACTTCGCCGGCCTCCGCCAGCGTGACACAATTATCGGAGCAATAAGTTGGTTGATCAATCCGAAAAAATAACTTTTACGATAGACAAAAGCCAGGCGGGCCAGCGGCTTGATTTGTTTCTCGCGCAAAAAGACACGGGCCTGTCGCGGTCGCAGGTAAAACATGTTGTGGAAGAAGGGGATGTTCTGGTCAACGGTCTCGTGCCCAAAGTCAGCCAAAAATTAAAAGAAGGAGATGTTGTTGAGCTAACGCTGAAACCGGCCAAAGAAGCCATTGCTGTGGCGCAGGATATTCCGCTGGATATTGTATATGAAGACGAGGCAATAATTGTTGTCAATAAACCGGCGGGAATGGTGGTGCACCCGGCGGCAGGAAACCCTGATAATACTTTGGTTAACGCGCTTCTTTTTCACTGTAAAAATCTTTCCGGCATCGGTGGCGTCATTCGTCCCGGCATTGTGCATAGGCTCGACAAAGGAACGTCAGGATTAATTGTGGCGGCAAAAACCGATGAAGCCCACCGTAATCTATCCACGCAGTTTGAAAAGCATGAAGTGCACAAAACTTATGAAGTGCTGGTCTGGGGGGATGTCAAAGGTAATACCGGAGAAATATTTTTGCCGGTGGGCCGTCATACAACCGACCGCAAAAAAATGTCCACGAAAAGCAAATGCGGCAAGGAAGCGCTCACACTGTGGAAAGCGCGTGAAAGATACGGTATAGCTACATTGCTTGATGTGGAAATAAAGACAGGCCGGACACATCAAATCCGCGTGCATCTTTCTTCCCGCGGTTACGGCGTAATTGGCGACAGTGTTTATGGCGGATCAGGGAAAATGCGCGATATTAAAGATGCCGAGTTGAAAAACGCGCTGAAAAAGTTAAACCGGCAGGCGCTGCATGCCGCCAAACTTTCTTTTTTGCATCCGCTTACCGGCCAAAGGGTAATTTTTGCCGCTGATATGCCGAAAGACTTACATGGGCTTTGTCAGGCGTTACGCGAATTTTCCGGCGTTAGCCCGGCAAACGGCATGAAGAAAAATTGGAAAGAATCACTCAAGGAGTTTTGATGTTTTCTTTTTTTAAGGCGGGACAAATAGAATATCTGCAATCATCTCTTTTAAACGAGTGTGATTTCTTGATTCACGCTTTCTGCACGCGGCGCGGTGGCGTTTCGCAAGATGATTATGAAAGCCTTAACATGAGCTTCAAAGAAGGTGACGAAGACAATCACGTTTTGCAAAACTGGGGGCGTCTGGCCGCTGCTTTTAATATTCCATTGGAACAATTTTTAGTTGTTAACCAGGTGCATAAAGATGATATTTTCGTGGTGAAACCATACGGTGGATATTTTTCCTCGCGCGCGGAACTGGATTATGACGCTATTATGACCACCCGCGCCGATCTGGCGATTTGCGTCAAGACGGCAGACTGCGTGCCGGTGTTTATCGTTGACCGCGTGAAAAAAGTGATTGCCGTTGTGCATGCGGGCTGGCGCGGCAGCGCTTTGGGCATTAGCGCTAAAGCTGTCCAAACGCTTTTAAATAATTATGGTTCTTCTCCTCAAGATATTTTAGCGGCAATCGGCCCATCTATCGGCCAATGCTGTTATCAGGTGGATTCAGTCGTCGCCGACGCGTTTATTAAGCAGAAAGATTGCGAGGAGTTTTTAATCACCGTGAAAAAAGCGGGCAGATGGATGCTGAATTTGGCAGAGGCTAATCGCAGGCAAATTCTCAATTGCGGTGTTCCGGAAGAAAATATTGATATGTCCGGTTTGTGCACGGTTTGCAATCAGGATATGTTTTTTTCACACCGCGGCTCCGGCGGCATTACCGGCCGGCAGATTAATTTCATGATGATTAAGGGAGAGCCTTCTTATCACGCGCGAACGGATGAGAATAATTATTCTGTCCAGTAAAACTGATTATGTATTTTCTGTATTGACATCAAAGGCTTTCGGTATTACTAAAATTAATTAATATCAGAGATTAGGGAGCAAATTTAATGATTATTGTAACGGGCGGGGCGGGATTTATTGGCAGCGCTTTTGTCTGGAAGCTCAACCAGGAAGGGATCGAAGATATTGTCATTGTAGATCAGCTGGGCAGTGATGATAAATGGAAAAATCTCGTCAACCTGCGCTTTGCTGATTATATTCACAAAGACGAATTTATGAACCTGGTTCTCGCGGATGAAGTGCCTTTTGAAGCCAGCGCCGTTATTCATATGGGCGCCTGCTCGTCCACCACGGAGCGCGATGCCGATTATTTATGGGAAAATAATTATCTCTACAGCCGGGAAATCGCTGAATGGGCACTCAAGCATAACGCGCGTTTTATTTACGCCAGCTCCGCCGCTACCTACGGCGACGGTTCTTTAGGTTTTTCCGATGACCACGAAAAAATCAGCCAGCTCAAACCGATAAACATGTA
>JAFGKC010000210.1 GCA_016928765.1 Syntrophaceae bacterium | reverse complement strand
GTCTTGAGCCAACTTGGCTTTATCGAAAAAGGCACGCCCTTTGACGCTTTGGAAGTAACACCCCTCATGGGAATTGGACAGGCAAGAATAGAATATCCCAAATTGGAGGATTATTCATTCATAACTTCTTCTGACGCTCATTATTTAAAGAATATAGGAACAGCCATGACAAAAATTATAATGGAAGAACCAACGCTGGCTGAATTAAAAATGGCTTTCACCCGGCAAAACGGCCGCGGGATTTTGGAGCAATAATGCTGGAACTGGCCGCGCATATTCTTGATATCGCGGAAAACTCTACCCGCGCGGGAGCAAAGATTGTGAAAATTGATATTAACGAAAATGACGCGAAAGATTTACTTTCGATTGAAATAAACGACGACGGCGGCGGAATGACAAAAGAAGAAATAAAAAAAGTTGGCGATCCTTTTTACACCACAAAAACGGTGAGGCGCGTTGGTTTAGGAATTCCTTTTTTAGCCGACGCCGCGCAGAGAGCAAACGGAAAACTAAAATTAAAATCAACAAAAGGAAAAGGGACCAATATTACCGCTACATTTCAGTTAGGCCATTTGGACAGGCAACCTATCGGAAATATTACAACAACTTTGGTCGCGCTGATTGCCGGAAATTCTCATGTTGATTTTATTTACAAACATAGGCATAATGACCGCCAGTTCACATTTGACACGCGTCAAATACGTAAAGAAATCGATGATTTGCCTATAAATCATCCGGAAATACTAAAGTACATACGGGGTGTTATTAGCGTAGGTTTACAAGAAATTTCTACCAACGCATAGCAACTCCCCAAAACGAGGAGGAATTTGATGACCGCGGAAGAACAGGAACTGTTGAAAGAATTTACCCCCGAGCAAATAGCCAAGCTCAATAAGATCATTGAAAAACACAAAGGTAAACCAGGAGGATTAATTCCGGTATTGGAAGAAGCACAGGTTACACTGGAATACCTTCCCGTATCCGTCCAAAAAAAGATCGCGCGGGAACTTAATCTGCCTTTGAGTCGCGTGTACGGTGTTGTTACTTTTTATTCCTTCTTCACCATGACTCCGCGCGGCAAGCATACCGTGCGTGTTTGTCTGGGCACCGCCTGCTATGTCCGCGGCGGCAAAGCAATCGCCGAATCACTGCGAAAAGAATTCGGCATCGACGAAGGAGAAACAACCCCCGACAGAATGTTCACATTCGAATCAGTCCGCTGCCTGGGAGCATGCGGCTTGGGGCCTGTGGTGGTTGTGGATGAAGATGTCCATGGCCGCGTCAAACCATCAAAAGTAAAAGAAATACTTAATCAATACAAATAAAATAAATAGAAAAACCAGGGAGGATAAGCCAATGGCTAAATTGACCATAGATGACTTGAAAAAAATCAAAGAAAAAGTTCACAAAGAAATGTCTTTGCGCGACGGGGAACGCCGCGTAAAGGTCACAGTTCATATGGGAACCTGCGGTATCGCGTCCGGGGCCAAAGAAGTTATGGACGCGCTGCTTCAGGAAATTGAAGATGCTAAAGTGAATGATGTGTTTGTTACCACGTCAGGTTGCATGGGTTTGTGCAGTCGCGAACCATTAGTTACCGTGGAAATCATCAATCAGGAACCGATTAAATATGAATACATGAATCCGAACAAAATGAGACAGGTTTTCAAAAGACATATTTTGGCCGGAGAAATTCAAACACCTTTTGTTTTGGCAAGAGGCGCGGAAGTGATCCGATAATTTCCCGCTGATCATGCGATTTTAAAGCATGATTTTTTCTAAGGAGGATATGAGTTCAATGAAGGTTTTTCGTTCACATTTATTAATCTGCGGAGGAACCGGCTGTCAGGCCTCCGGCTCTCTTGCCGTAAAGCAATCACTGATTGAAGAAATAGACAAAAGAGGATTGTCCGAAGAAATTAAAATTGTAGAAACGGGATGCAACGGTTTTTGCGCTCTTGGCCCCATCATGGTTGTTTACCCGGAAGGCGTCATTTACATCATGCTTAAACCGGAAGACATGCCACATCTAGTAGAAGAACACTTAATAAAAGGAAGGGTTGTAGAGAAGTTTTTATACCGCGAACCTAGTACCGATAAAATAATTCCCACGATGCAGGATATCCCTTTCTTCGCGCATCAGGAACTGCGCGTGCTCAAAAACCGCGGCCTGATTGATCCCGAAATAATAGAAGAATACATCGCCCGCGACGGCTATGCCGGCATGGCCAAAGCGCTCACAGAAATGACTCCCGATCAAATTGTGCAAGAAGTACTTGATTCGGGTCTGCGCGGACGCGGCGGCGCCGGTTTTCCCACCGGATTAAAATGGAAGTTTGCCGCCCAATCACAAAATGATGTTAAATACGTGCTGTGTAACGCTGACGAAGGCGACCCGGGCGCGTTCATGGATAGAAGCGTGTTGGAAGCTGATCCGCACGCCGTTTTGGAAGGGATGGTCATTGCCGCCAAAGCCATCGGTTCCAGCTACGGTTATATTTACTGTCGCGCGGAATATCCGCTGGCCATTCATCGTTTGAATGTAGCTATCGCTCAGGCCAAGGAAGCGGGCCTTTTAGGAAAGGATATCCTCGGCACCGGCTTCGATTTTGAACTGGAAGTTTATCAGGGCGCAGGAGCGTTTGTCTGCGGTGAAGAAACAGCGTTGATGACTTCAATTGAAGGCAAACGCGGTATGCCCAGGCCCAGACCGCCCTTCCCCGCCGTGGCCGGTCTCTGGCAAAAACCTAGTATTTTAAATAACGTGGAAACCTTAGCCAATATTGGACAAATTATTTTACGCGGCGCCAAGTGGTACGCGTCTGTAGGCACGGAAAAAAGCAAAGGCACCAAGGTTTTTGCCCTCACCGGCGATGTGGCCAATGTTGGTTTAGTCGAAGTTCCTATGGGAACAAAACTGGGTACGATTGTTTACGATATCGGAGGTGGCATTCCCAAAGGAAAAAAATTTAAAGCCGCGCAGTTGGGCGGTCCCTCCGGTGGGTGTATCCCGATTCAGCATCTAAACGCGCCTGTCGATTATGAAAAAGTCGCGGAACTTGGCGCAATTATGGGTTCCGGCGGCCTTATTGTCATGAATGAAGATAAATGCGCTGTGGATATGGCGCGCTTTTTCATGGATTTTTGTCAGGACGAATCCTGCGGCAAATGCACGCCGTGCCGTGAGGGCACCAAACGGATGCTAGAAATTCTCACTAGGATAACCCAAGGTAAAGGCAAAGAAGGAGACATTGAACTTCTTGAAGAAATGGCGGTAGTGATTAAAAATGCCGCCCTGTGCGGATTGGGTCAAACGGCACCTAACCCAGTGCTTAGCACAATCCGTTATTTCCGCAAGGAATATGAAGAGCATATTCGCGAGCATAAATGTCGCGCCGCCGTTTGCTCGGCAATGTTC
>JAFGKC010000209.1 GCA_016928765.1 Syntrophaceae bacterium | reverse complement strand
TACATTAAGGACAATGATATCGAACGATATCGAAAATTAGTTAAAAGTCTTGGACTCAGAAAATAACAACACTCAACGGCACAACGTCGTACTTTTTATCGGCACCGCTTCAAATGCGAGCGCTAATGACGCGGTGCGCTTTATTTTTTAATGTCATGTTGACATCTGTTGAGGATCAAATGGAGGAAATAAATGAGCAATATATTTAGTAAGGATTTTGCGGGGCGTAAGTTTTCACTGAAAACCAATTACGTGGCCGCGCAGGCTGACGGGGCGATGCTGGTTTATTACGGCGACACCGTTGTGCTGGTGACGGCGGTATCTTTAAAGACCGTGAGAGAAGGCTTGGATTTTCTGCCACTGACGGTGGATTATCAGGAAATGACTTACGCGGCCGGAAAAATTCCCGGCGGGTTTTTCAAAAGAGAGGGGCGCCCTAATGAACGCGAAACATTAACGTCGCGCATCATTGACCGCTCGATTCGTCCCCTGTTTCCCAAGGGATATTATTCTGAAACACAAATTGTGGCCACGGTGCTTTCCGTGGACCGGGAAAATGACGCGGATGTCGCGGCCCTGATCGGTGCGTCCGCCGCTCTGGAAATGTCGGATATTCCGTTTAAGGGCCCGATTGCCGGCGCGCGCGTCGGCCGCATCAACGGCGAGTTGATCGCGAACGCGACACCGGAAATGATGAAGGAAAGCGAGATGAATCTCTTCCTGGTGGGACGTAAAGTCACGCCTGGAACAGCGGGCCGTCCCTATGATGTGGAACTGGTCATGATGGAAGGCGAAGCCAGGGAAGTGCCGGAAGATATTATTGTGAATGCCATCAAGTTCGGTCTCGACGCCATCCGGCCGGCAATCGATCTTCAAGATGAAATGCGCGCCGCCATCGGCAAAGCTAAAAGAATCGTTGAAGAAGTCGCGACAGATGAGGAACTTCTCGCAAAGGTAAGTGCTGCGGCGCTGCCCGGTCTGCAGGAAGGATACGGAATGCCGCGCA
The DNA here is from genome assembly GCA_016928765.1 of Syntrophaceae bacterium. Lineage (GTDB taxonomy): Bacteria > Desulfobacterota > Syntrophia > Syntrophales > Smithellaceae > UBA4810. The sequence continues at coordinate 13,523 of JAFGKC010000209.1, read as the reverse complement.
AACTGGAACGCTACGGCAAGCTCGGCGATGTCCGCGCGGAGGTAATAAAAGAAATCAGCGACGGCGATGCGGTACTTGCCAAGAAAGTGGCCGCGATCATCGAGCATCTGGAATCCCGAATTCTTCGGGACATGATTATCCAGAAAAAGAAAAGAATCGACGGCCGGTCTTCAACCGATATCCGCCCGATCAGTTCTGAAGTCGGCGTACTGCCGCGCGCGCATGGTTCCGCTCTGTTTTCCCGCGGGGAGACGCAAGCCCTAGCCGTACTCACTTTGGGCACCTCCTCGGATGAGCAGCGCATGGACTATGTGGGCGGCGAAGAGATGCGCTCGTTCATGCTGCACTATAACTTTCCTCCTTACAGCGTGGGTGAGGCGAAATTCCTGCGCAGTCCCGGCAGAAGAGAAATCGGTCACGGCGCTCTGGCCCGCAAGGCTCTGGTTCCCGTTTTGCCGTCTAATGAAGAGTTTCCCTACACCATCCGGATTGTTTCCGAGATCATGTCGTCTAACGGGTCTTCCTCCATGGCGACGGTCTGCGGCGGCATCCTCTGTATGATGGATGGCGGTGTGCCGGTAAAAGACATCGTCGCGGGAATCGCCATGGGCCTTTTGAAAGAAGGAGACGAAGTGGTGGTTTTGTCCGATATTCTGGGTGATGAAGACCACGCAGGCGACATGGATTTCAAGGTTTGCGGCACGGAAAAAGGCGTAACCGCTCTGCAGATGGATATCAAGATTGATGGATTGACCGAGGATATTCTGCGCAAAGCGCTGGCGCAGGCCAGAGAAGGCCGTATGCATATCATCGGCAAGATTCGTGAGACGATGATCGCGCCCCGTGGAGATATTTCCCTGTACGCGCCCAGGATCACCACCGTGAAAGTAAAGGCGGACCAGGTTCGCACGGTCATTGGTTCCGGCGGCAAGAATATCCGCCAGATCATCAGCGAAACCGGCGTGACCATCGATGTGGAAGATGACGGAACGGTGACGATCGCTTCGGCCGACGCCGAAGCCGCGGCCCGCGCCGTAGCCATGGTGAAATGGTTGACGGAAGAGGCGGAAATTGGCAAGATTTATCAGGGCACCGTCAAAAAGATTGTTGACTTCGGCGCGTTTGTCGAAATTCTGCCGGGAACGGAAGGCCTGCTGCATATCTCGCAAATTGCCAAAGAAAGAATTAATAAGGTGACCGATGTTCTGCAGGAAGGCGATGAGGTCGCGGTGAAGGTTCTGGAAATTGATAAATCCGGCAAGATTCGCCTTAGCCGTAAGGACGCCTTAGGACAGGAACCCACTAAATAATTTAAGTCAAATTTTTTAAAGCCTTTTTGTGATTATAAAAATAATCACAAAAAGGATCTTTTCCATAATAAACAGAAATAATTTAAAAAGCGCGTATGGTTATATCTTTTTATGGAGAATAATTTAAAAGCGTTTATCAAAAGAACACCCGGCAATGAGGACATTCCCCTTCCACGATATATGAGCGCCATGGCCGCGGGTATGGACATTTTTGCCGCGGTTGTTACTGAAGAAATTATTGAACCTGGCCAAAGAAAAAAAATTCCCGCAGGAATTCAAATATCTCTGCCCGAAGGTTATGAGGCTCAAATCAGGCCGCGCAGCGGACTGGCGCTGCATCAGGGGATAACCCTTCTTAATTCACCGGGCACAATCGACGCCGATTACCGCGGAGAAATAGCCCTGATTGTTATTAATCACGGCCAGGAGCCTTTTGTGGTAAAAAGAGGAATGCGCCTGGCCCAAATGGTTGTGCAGAAAATATGCCACCTGCAATGGGTGGAAACCGCTCGGCTCGATGAAACATCGAGAGGCAGCGGAGGTTTTGGGCACACCAAGAAATAACCAGCCTGCCCGGCGAAAAAGCTCATTAATTTTTTGCAATTGCCATCGAACAGTGGTATTAAAGCGCAAAAGCTTAAAATGTAAGCCATGAAAAAATTAAAAGTTAATAAAACAATCAAGGAAATTAACGATAAAATCAAAAGCGGGAAAGCTGTTGTCGTTACCGCCGAAGAAATGATTGATATCGTCGGCCGGCACGGGGAAGTAGAAGCGGCAAAAAAAATTGATGTCGTGACAACAGGCACTTTTGGACCCATGTGCTCATCCGGTGCTTTTCTCAATTTCGGCCATACTTCTCCACGCATCCGAGCATCCAAAGTATGGTTAAACGATGTTCCGGCCTATGGCGGAATAGCCGCTGTCGACTGTTATTTAGGCGCTACCGAAGTTGTCGAAGGCGATCCTTTAAACAGCGTTTACCCCGGAGAATTTAATTATGGCGGCGGTCATGTTATCGAGGATTTTGTCAACGGAAACGTCGTCAAACTGCGCGCGGAAGGATACGGCACAGACTGCTATCCGGCTCGTAAATATGAAAGAAATATTACGATAAATGACTTAAATGACGCGATATTGTTTAATCCGCGCAACGCTTATCAAAACTATAATTGCGCCGTAAATTTATCCGACACAACTATTTACACTTATATGGGCATGCTTAGGCCGCGGATGGCGAATGCTTCATATTCAACATCAGGGCAATTAAGCCCTTTGTTTAATGATCCATATTTCCGAACAATTGGTGTTGGCACGCGGATATTTTTAGGTGGCGCGCAAGGATTTATTGCCTGGCCAGGCACGCAACACAACCCCAATGTACCGCGCACGCCTGGTGGTGTCCCCAAACAAGGATCAGGCACTATCGCCGTAGTGGGTAATTTAAAAGAAATGAATAAAGAATGGCTCGCTGGCGCAAGCATGCTGGGCTACGGTGTCTCTTTGTTTGTCGGTATCGGTATTCCCATACCCATCCTGGATGAAGAAATGGCGCGCTTTACAGCGGTAAAGGACGCGGATATTTACACTCAGGTTTATGATTACAGTATGGATTATCCCAAAGGGCAAGCCAAGCCTATAGCGGAAGTCAGCTACAAAGAATTACGCAGTGGAACAATAATTATCGACGGTAAAAAAATTATCACCGCGCCTCTATCCAGTTATTACAAGGCCAGACAAATCGCCGATACTTTAAAAGAATGGATCGAAAAAGGTAAATTCTTTCTTGGGGAACCGCAAATGGTTTTGCCTTCCATCAAATTTTAACGTACATTTGTGTTTCGTATTCTAATTTAAGTTACTCTCCAAAAAAAAATTTTCGGTTAATTATTTTTTTTGTTTTGCGCTTTTTTATAAAGATAATTCATTTTTTAAATACGTAATTGCGTGTAATTATTGATCATATTACTTAATATAGGTTAATATTAATTAATATTAACTTTTTTCCTTGACATTTATTAAAAATTATTGTTTTCTAGCAATCATACTGAGGTGAAGCTTTAATCTATGGTAGATAATATTAAGAAAAATAGAGTAAAAAAGATAAGGGAAACAATTCCTCTGAGCATGGCTGAACTGGCGAGAAAATCCGGACTGACACCTCAAACGATCGCTAAAATGGAAAAGGGATTGTCCACAAGGAAAAACTCAGAGCTGAAAGTGGCTAAAGCGCTACAAAAGCCATATGAGGAAGTTTTTCCCTAAAAGATAAATTTCTGCCCATTGAAAACGGGAGGATGTTGACTTGTGAAAATAGGCAGGTATCTGATAATTTTTTTACTGGTAATGGCTCTTTTGATAACTTTCGGCAACAGAGGACTTGTTGACAGCTATTTTATGAGCAAGAAACTGTCCGAGCTGGAAAGCCTGAATAAAGAAAATGCGGCAGAAAATAAAGAATTAAAAAAGAAAATTGCTCTGCTGCGCGATAATGTGGGCTATCTGGAATATATGGCCCGCAGTGAACTAGGAATGGTTAAAGAAGGAGATATTGTTTACCGGCTGATAAAATAATAGATTTTAATAAACTAAATCAATTTTCGTTATTTAAGGTATTTAAATGCTAAACACTGACATATTTTCCAAAACTAAAAAACTTGTCGGCCTAGATATCGGCTCTGCTTCTTTGAAGCTGGCCGAGGTTTTAACCACGTCAAGCGGCTACGTTCTTAACCGTTTTCTGCAGCTTCCCCTGCCTAAAGGCATTATCACGGAAGGTGTGGTAAATGATCCGCGCGCGCTTTCTCTGAAAATCAAAGAGCTTTTTTGGAACTCAGGTTGTCGCGGCAGAGGTGTAGTTACCGCTTTATCAGGAAATTCCGTTGTTATTAAAAAAGTAACCTTCGCGCAAATGGACGAAGCAGAATTACGTGAACTAATCCGGGATGAGGCAGGCAAGTACCTGCCCTTTGATAATATGGACGATGTCAATTATGATTTTCAGATTCTTGGCGATAATGAATATAACCCCAACCAAATGGACGTGATTATTGTAGCGGCTAAAAAAGATATCGTGGATACCTACTTGTCGGCGATAAACGCGGCAGGTCTAAATGTCGCCATCATGGATGTTGATTCTTTTGCGCTGGAAACAATGTATGAAGCCAACTACGAATACGATGATAACGATATCGCTGTTATTGTCCGTATCGGAGCGGATCTGACCAACATCAACGTTATCAAAGGCGGCATGTCCATTTTTACCAGAGATTTCACCATGGGCGGCAATACCATAACGGAAAGCCTGCAGGAAAGATACGGCGTATCATTTGATGAGGCCGAAACTCTTAAAGTCGAAGGGCTGCCGGGGAGTGATCAGGATAACATGGATTTAAGAAACAGTATCCTTGATTTCTCCGATCCAATTTGTTCGGAAATTGAAAGATCCATCGATTATTTTCGTTCAACTTTCGGCGGTGAATATATTAAGAAAGTGCTTGTTGCCGGAGGCTCTTCCAGAATTCCCGGGTTGACCGCTAATTTATCGCAAAAATTAAATGTTGATACAGAACTGATCAACCCTCTTTTAAAAATCGGATTTAACAAAAGAAATATTGATGCAAAGAAACTGGAAAGCATTAAGCCCGTTGCCGCTGTGGCAATCGGCCTGGGTTTAAGGAGAATGGGCGACAAATGATTAAAATTAACCTTTTACCTTATCGCGAAAAAGAAAAGAAAGAAAATCTATCCCGGCAAATATTTATTTCTGTCGGTTCATTAATCTTGTTTCTCCTTCTTCTCGTCATGGGACATATGTGGATTAGCTCAAAAATCAGCAGCCTGGAATCACAGCAGAAACAAGCTGAAGCAACTTTGGCTGTTTTAGATAAAAAAATTGGAGACTTGGAAAGATATAAACGCGACAAAGCAGAACTGGAACAAAAACTTAATATTATTGTAACGTTGGAGGAAAACCGCCTGGCGCCGGTAAAAATGCTGGATGACTTGGCTATGCTGGTCCCTCCCAAAGATATATGGCTTACAAAAATCACGCAGAAAGATAATCGTTTTACTATTGAAGGAAATGGTAGAGACAATATTGTCGTGGCTAATTTTATGAAAACAATCGAAACTTTTGAACCGATAAAATCGGTCGATTTAATATCGTCGAAAAAAACAGATGTTGCGGGTATTACCTTCCAGCATTTCAACTTTTCCTGCGTTATGAAAAAAGGATTTTAACATGGCTATTGATGCAAATTACATTAAAAAAATGCCTCCCCAGGCCAAAGCCCTGGCTATTCTTATTATTTTTGTCCTGATTGCCGTAGCCTATTATTTTTTAATCTTCAGCGATTTATGGAGTAAAAAAAGTTCTATTGAGACCAAAATAAACGAATTAAACACGCAAATTAAGGAAAAAGAAAAAGTCGCTCTTCAGCTTGATAAATACATAGCTGAAGTCGAAGCTTTAAAAGAAAACTATAAAATAGCACTGGAAAAACTTCCCGACCAGCGGGAAATCCCCGGCCTTTTTCACTCTGTAGCGTCCTCAGGTAAGGAAACGGGTATCGATTTTTTGTTGTTTCAACCACTTAAAGCCGTCCCCAAATCGATGAAGGGGGAAACAATTCCTGATAAACCACCGCCCGCGCAAAAAGGCAAAAAAGCCCCTAAGCTGCCCGAACCGTTTTACGAGGAAATCCCTGTTAAAGTTACGGTAATCGGCAATTACCAAAACATTTTACATTTTTTCGAAAAAATCGCCAAGCTGCCGCGTATCGTCAACGTTTCCGAAATTACCATGGGGGATAGAAAAGAGATAAAAGGACGGGGATATTTTATCAACTCAACATGTACAGTCAAAACATACATGTTTATAGACAAAAAAGCGAAGATGGACGGAAAAAGCAAATGACAAAAGTAAAAAGGATAATATTAATATTTTTCGCAACTCTTGTGATGCCCGCTTTTTTCATTTTTGCGCAGGATGCTGAAAAAACCGCAGAAAATAACTCGCCTGATACTACTCCCGCGTCCATTGAATCTAAAGTGGAAGAAACACAAGCGCAGATACAACAGAAACTGGCCTCAATCGCGCAAACAGCAGATGGCATTTACAGTTACAATCCGGCGGGTAAACCTGATCCTTTTCGCCCCTTTATAGAAATAGACAAAAAAAAGGAAGCGCCTAAAAAAGAAGCGAAAAAGGAGTTAGACTTTTCTATTTTTCCGTTGCAGCGGGTGGGTACCGAGAATTTCCGCGTTGTAGGAATTGCCGGCGACGAAGCGCGCCGCGTGGCCGTTGTCGAGGATTCCGCAAAAAAGTTTTACCCCTTATTTAAAGGCACTCGTATCGGAACAAAAAACGGTAAAGTAATCGAGATCATGGCTGACCGAGTTATCGTGGAAGAACGTGAAGAAAATAAAGCAAAAAGAGTAATTTTAAAGCTTCGTAAAGATTAAAATGAGGTTAAAACTATGAAGAAACATGCATCAAAATTAATTGCTGTAATAATTATGATTGCCATCGCGCTGTCTTTACCAATGGCTAAATCATCATCGCAGGCAGCAGACGCTGTTATAAAAAATCTGGAAGGCGTTCTTTTTGAAAAGCTTCCCGGCAAAGAAAGAATATCACTGGTTGTCTCGCAGCAACCGGCGATAAAAGCCGAAGGGCAAACTAACGGCAGTCTGCTGGTTAAACTGGAAGATACGGTCGCAGGAGATAATCTACAGAAGGTTTTGGGAGAGGGTCAATTAAATAACATCCTCAGAGTAAGACCTTCCGTACAGAAAGTTGACGGCAAGCAATGGACTAATCTGCTGATTGATATAAGAGAATTGGTTCCTTACTCGATAAAACAGGAAGGCAAAAAAATATTTATTGATTTTAATGTTGCAGGTTTGGCCCAAACCAAACCTGCCGCACCTGCACCTCCTGTCGCCGTCGCGCCGGTAAAAGCAGCAACAGCTTCCGCGGCTGAAACAAAAAAAACCGTCGCTGCCGCGGCTACTGAAGCTCCCAAAGCAAAACCGATAATCAAGGAAGAACCACCGAAATATACACAGAGAAGAATATCTATTGATTTTCAGGACGCGGAAATAAAGAGCGTCTTACGTCTCTTGGCGGAATATGGCGATGTAAATATCGTTGCCGGTGACGACGTAAAAGGCAAAGTAACCTTGGCCATGAAAAATGTCCCCTGGGAGCAGGCTTTGGATACAATATTAGAAGTTAACAGCCTCGCAAAAAGGCAGGAATACAATGTTATCACGGTAACAACCATGGCAAAAAGCAGAAAAGACGCCGCGGACAGAGAAAAGCAAAGAGAAGTGGACCAAAAAATTCTGGCCCAAAAAGGTCTTTTAAAGCAAATTTTGATCGAGGCAAAAATTGTAGAAGCGAGCGATGCTTTTGTTAGAGACCTCGGAATAAACTGGGGTTTTGCCGATAGGCAGCACATTGGCTCCTACGGATCCAGAACAGTCGGGGGCACAAATACTAACCCTATAACCAATAAATTAGAAGCAGCCTATCCGCCCGAAATTACAGCTGTTGATACTAGCGGCGATCCATTGTATATGGCAGCGGTTAACATGGCATCTGCAATTGCTGGTCCTACCCTTGGTTTTGTCATTGGTAAAGGCACTTCTTTCATCGAGGCCCAACTTCATGCCATGGAAAGAACAACATCCGGAAAAGTTATATCTTCGCCTAAGGTCGTAACAATGGACGATGTAAAAGCCACAATAAAACAGGGGCTCGAAGTTCCATATACAACTCAGCAAGAGGCAGGAGCTTACACCGTATCATTTAAAGATGCATTGTTGCAGCTGGAAGTAAAACCACGAATAACCGCTGAAGGAAAAATATCCATGGATATTAAGGCTTCCAACGATCGACCTGATTGGGCAAACGAAATTGCTGGACAACCTCCCATCATTAAAAATGAAATAGCATCAACAGTTGTCATTGCGGATGGCGATACTGTCGTTATCGGAGGAGTTACAGCGGAAACCGATGAAACCGTTGACCAGGGAGTCCCCTGGTTTTATAAGATTCCTGTTTTGGGTTGGCTATTTAAACGTCAAAATATTAATAAAGAAAAAAGACAACTACTTATTTTTATAACTCCCAAAATTTTGCATGGTGACAGCTTCGCGGAAAGTGCAGGAAAACCAATTAATTAAATAATTTTCATTTCATTACCAAAAAAAACCGCCAATATAATTAATTATAATAATTTTCATTGGCGGTTTTAAAAAATAAAGGCAATATTAAATGCAATATTTAAAAAAATTATTAAAAATTATTATCGCTCTACTATCTCTGTCTTTTGTGTTTTCATGTGCAAGCAGCCCGTGGCATGCAGAACAAGCAGAAGTATTCTTAAATAAAGGAATCGCTTACATTGGAGCGCAACAATATCCAAACGCGCTCAGAGAATTACTGGAAGCAGAAAAATATAATCCCCGTAACGAGAAAATTTATTATTATATGGGCATGGCCTATCATTCGATGAGTATGCAAGAAAAAGCTATCAATAGTTTTAAGCGGGCTGTTTATTTAAAAGATGATTATTCTGAGGCGCATAATTATCTTGGCACAATTTATAATTCTGATAAAATGTGGGATAAGGCAATTGAACATTTCAATAAGGCAGTTGCGAATCCCACTTATAATACTCCGGCTCTTCCTCTTTACAATGCGGCGTGGGCATATTATTCAAAAAAAGATTATAAAAAAGCATTAAATTATAATATTCGGGCACTCCAAAGAGAGCCAGAAACTATACTGCGTCCGCAAATTAAAAAAAATATGGGGTTGATCTATTTTGATCAACATGACTTTATAAACGCGATTTACTACTTCAAACAATCCACAGATCTAAACCCTAATCTTTATGACTCATATTTCTTCCTGGGGGAAAGCTATCTGAAAATAAACGACAAAACCAATGCCCGAAAAGTATTTCAGAAGGTTGTTGATTTGGCGCCGCAATCCGCTTTCGGTCAAAAAGCCAGTGCCTATCTGCATACATTAAATTAGTTTTCTCCCATAATTATTATTTTTAATAATTATTGACACCTTGTACTTTCTGTGCAATTTTTTCGTAAACTCTTTTTATACACTTTATCTTTTAATGGTAGACTGTTTTTATGGAAAAAAATAAGCTTGATGACGATATTTTCTTGTTTCTTTCTGAAGCTAAAGTTCTCCTTCAGCAAAACAAATATTTAGAGGCGCTGGTTCTCGCGCAAAATCGTTTACGTCAATTGCCCTGTGATATCGACGCGCATGTCATCACGGCTCATGCTTTTATCGCCATGAAAAATACGGAAGAGTCGGAAAATATTTTAAAAAAAGTTGAGGACATAATCACAGATTTATCTTCCTGCTACATACGCGTGGGCGATATTTACCGGGAAAAAGGGTTTTTTCATAACGCGGTCAATTGTTATAAAAAATATATATCTTTAAATCCTGGTTCTGAAAAAACAAAAGAAGTTGTGGATAAAATTGTACTTCTTGAACAGGAAGAACCAATGCTCGCGGAAATTGAAGAAACAGATGGCGCCGGAAAAAGCGAACCGGAATTTTATACCATCACCCTGGCAGACTTATACATCAGGCAGGGCCATTTTGCCATGGCCGCGGAAATTCTGGAAAAAATAATAAAAAACGAACCAGACAATGAAATAGCCAAATCAAAACTCGACACCGTCAATACGGCAATGGCCATGCAGGCTTCGGCAAAGGCTGACGCCGCCCAGGCTAATTTCTTAATTGATATAATGACCCGCTGGCTGGAAAATATCACTAAGGTAAAAAACAATGGATCAGCAACAAAATAATGTATTTGCCAGACGAGCTTCGCTGATTTCCCGAAAATTCTCCGATTACAATATCGACAGCCTGTTTTTTTTTAACACCAGTAATATTTTTTATCTCTCCGGTTTCAGCGGCTCTGATGGTGTTCTTCTTTTAACTCCCGCAAAAACAATATTGCTGGTTGACGGTCGTTATACTACCCAAGCCTCGCTGCAGACTAAAAGCGTGCAAGTAATTGAATATAAAGATAAAATGTCCGGTATTATTCAGGCAATTGGCGATTTTCGCCTGAAAAAAATTGGTTTTGAATCTGATCAATTGACAGTGGATATTTATAATAAAATATCTTCAGGCTTGCACAATAAATCATTTGTCCCTTTATCCGATGAACTTAAATTGATCAGAGCCCGCAAAGACAAGACAGAAATTTCACTGATGAAAAAAGCGGCAAGCATTGCCTCCTCGGCCATCTGCGAGGCGCTTTCCGAAATCAGACCAGGTATCACGGAAAAGGATCTGGCTGTGCAACTTGAATACAGCGCCCGTAAGCTCGGTGCTGATCAGGTATCGTTTGACCCTATCGTGGCTTCCGGTAAAAATTCCGCCCTTCCCCACGCGAAACCAACAACCAAAAAAATAAAAAAGGGAGATTTCATTGTTATTGATTTTGGCGTTAAGTACAAAGGGTATTGTTCCGACGAAACCTGCACTGTGGCTTTTGGTGAATTGACAAAAAAACAAAAGCATGCTTATCAAGCGGTGAAAATCGCGCAAGAGGAGGCTTTGGTATGCATAAAATCCAATGTCGCGGCAAACGCTGTCGACCGGCGCGCGCGCAGTGCTTTCCATGAAAAATATAGGAATTATTTTGTACACGCAACAGGACACGGCGTAGGTTTGGAGGTTCATGAAGCTCCGCGCCTCGCTTCAAATTCTCAGGATGTTTTAGAGACTAATATGGTGGTCACGGTGGAACCGGGATTGTATTTTCCGGGTCAATGGGGCATTAGAATAGAAGACACTGTTTTAGTAAAAGAAAATTGTTGCGAAAAACTTACAAAAATGGATAAAGAACTCATCGTAATATAATAAGCAAAGAGGTTATTTTTTTATGAAATTGTTCCCCGAGGATCTTCTTTATAGCCGTGAGCACATATGGGTGCGCGTTGACGGATATATGGCTACTATAGGAATTACCGATTTCGCCCAGGAAAGCCTGGGAGAAATATTATCGGTAGAATTCACCGATATCGATGACTATGTTGAACGTGATGAACCATTTGGATCTATTGAATCTTCAAAAGCCGTGGTAGACTTAATTTCACCCGTAAGCGGCACGGTGATAAGCGTTAATGATGATATTAACGACGACATCGGTATAATCAACAGTGATCCGCATGATACCGGCTGGCTGATTGTCGTAGCAATGGACGACTTGGAGCAATTGGACGATCTTCTTGTCGCCTCCGCTTATAATGATTTCATCTCCCAGGAAGAGCAGGGCGTATAATCGCTAAATATCGGTATTCGAAATAAAATTTTGTCTTGATCATCACCGTTTTCTTGGCGTTTTTTTCAATAATAGGAAGGTTTGTTGTTAATGGTTTGGAGACTTATCAACCATAACGTATCCAATATTTTCGAAAGTATGGCCATCGATGAAGCCATGTTTATTGATACCGCGCAAAACAAAAAACCTCCCACTATCCGGTTTTACAGCACATACCCTGCGGCGATTTCCATCGGCTACTTCCAGGAATTGGAAGATATAAGTACTAAAAAATGCCGCGCAGAAGGAATTGATATTGTCAGAAGAATAACGGGAGGCAAGGCTGTTTTTCACTTTAATGAAATAACCTATTGCATTGTCGCTTCGAATAGCGAAAAAATATTCCCCGATAGCATCGCACGCACTTATGAAATAATCAGCCAATGCTTAGCCCGCGGGCTTGGCTATCTCGGAATAGAGGCTTATTTGGCTGAAGGCGGCCGAACACCGGCTCATCAGGCTCTAGGCGCTTGCTGCTTTTCCAATCCATCAAAAAGTGAACTTCTTGTTGATGGACGAAAAATATGCGGCAGCGCTCAAATAAGAAAAAAGGGAGGGTTTTTACAACATGGCTCCCTGCTGACCTCGTTTGATTCGCGCAGAACTGCTGCTTTTTTGTTGCCGGCGCGCGCTTTGGAGAAATCAGACAACTTGAATAAATCAGTAACTGCCATAGATCAACACATCAAAGCGCCTATTGATGTTAAAGATATTTGCGAAAAAATAAAAACGGGGTTTATCAGCAAATTGGGTATTGAACTGATAGAGGGCAAACTAACCGCTGAGGAAGAAAAGATGAAAAACAATTTGATAAAAAAGTATGAGAGCGCCCATTGGAATGTGGAAAGAATAAGAAAATCTGATGAGGTTTAAATATAAAGGAGAAGGAGCATGCGCTGTTTTTTTACAATGCTTCATTTATGGCGTTATTAAAAAATAAACTTTCTTTTCCCGAGACCTCTGTTTAAAGCGATGATGGCGTCCATCGGCTAGGGTTTTTTATCCGGTGATTAAACCCTTATCTGTGGATTAGACAAAGTGAGATTACTCTTTAATATTAATTGGTTATCATAAATAGTCGCTTTTTTTATCTTGATAATCATTGGAATTTTGCCGCGCAAATAGACAAAATCATTGAAAATCATGAAGCACTCTAACTTCGGATGAAAAATATTAATAGAATCACACCTTATACATCATTAATTTCATTTTTTAGTTGCGCTTTTGATTCAGATAGAATATACGAAAAGCTCGCGTCTGCGGGGGTAATTGTTAAAAATCTAAACTCAAGACTTACGCGAAATTACATAAGGGTAACGGTGGGAAACCGTCGAGAAAACGCTGTCTTTTTAAGCGCATTAAAAAGCGCGCTTTCTTAAGTTGGGAGAGTGATTTAAAATCAGTTAAAAATTATTTAGGGTGGTTTACGGCCGGGGATTTTATGAGCTGTGCCGTACTGCCCTTTTTTTGTTTCTAAATCAAAATAATTAACAAGGAGGATACACATTGGAAGTAAAGGTAATTGACAATGACGTGGAAAAAGCTTTAAAAATTTTAAAAAACAAACTGTCCAAAAGCGGCCTGTTTAAAGAATTGAAGGTGCGTCGCGCTTATGAAAAGCCTTCAGTAAAGAAAAAGAGGAAAACTATCGAAGCACGCCGGAGACTGGCAAAAGTTCAACGACGCCGCAGTAATTGATTTACACAAGCACTTTGAAATAATATTAATGTTATGATCCGGCGGGAGGTTAATTGCGCATGGAAGAAAAACAATATTTAATTGATTCGTTCTCCATTGAAGAATCCTGGCGCATTTTCCGCATTATGGC
>JAFGKC010000208.1 GCA_016928765.1 Syntrophaceae bacterium | reverse complement strand
TCGCCGGCTACGGCCGTCTCTCAATGACATACAGGAACAATTTGCATTCCGAGGAACGAAGTGACGAGGAATCTTAAAGACTTCTCGCGTTCGCTCGAAGTGACAAAAAGAGAGAAACGAAGTGAAAAAAAGAAGAAAGGAAGTGACAAACAGGAGAAACGAAATAACGAAGTGTGTAGGGACTGTTCCCCGAACTGTCCGCCGATCCCAGAGATTGCTTCACCCTGCCTACGGCACGTTTTTACCCGGAGTTCCTGATGGGCAACCTATAGTTCGTCATGCCGGACTCGATCCGGCATCCAGACACCTCATTCGTCATGACGTATGTCCAGTTCCTGTTCTCTTAATCCTGGATTCCGGCTGGATGTTTACCCTGCAGGGAACCCCAGCGAATGCAGGGTATGCGGGGCCGGAATCACATGCCTTTTTCTGTCCTTGCGGGTGTAATATGACGATGCGTCAGCCCGGTGTATCCGGTATGCGCCGGAACTCCTGCCGGGTGTAAAAAAATCATAATAACACCCCTTATTTGTCCCTTGACATGCTCTGTTATTTGGGCTAAATAGCTTCACCTTATTAATAAAAAAGAATTTTTGGAGGATACTTTTGGCAACACATAAATCAGCAGAAAAGAGAGACCGTCAGAATAAAAAACACCGCGTGCGCAATATTTCCGCTAAATCCACGCTCAGAACAAAAGTGAAAGCGGTGGACACTGCCGTAGAAAGCAAGAAAAAAACAGACGCCACCTCAGCCTTAAAGACCGCCGTTCCCGCGCTGGCTAAAGCGGCATCCAAAGGCGTAATTCATAAAAAGAACGCTTCCCGTAAAATTTCCCGTCTGACCAAAAAAGTAAACGCGCTGAAATAAATCCATTTCATTATCATTTTATTGTTGCGGGTATAGTGAAGCAATCAGCGAGATTGCTTCATCACGCCACGGCGTGATTCGCAATGACCCCGCATTCGCGGGGCAGGCAGGCAATGGCCACGCGTATCCGGCATGCGCCGGAGTTCCTGCCGGGCCGGAATGACAAATAAGGAAGAGCGTGTCATTCCGAGGAATTCTGATTTATCAGAATGACGAAGGAATCATTTTTGTATACGATTGCGGTGCTTCATTTACTGAAATATTCCGTAAAAATCCGCGCGTATAAATCCGGATTTTCCAGAACCATGGAATGGCCGATGCCTTTGTATGTCTGTAAAGTGCTGTTCGGTAGCAGTTTTATTGTTGTGTCAATATCCTGCCTCGGAATTACCAAATCATCTTCTCCCCACAAAACCAGCATCGGCTGTTTGATACGGTGCGTTTCTTTGTGCAGTGTGCCTTCGTCGCGTTCTTTTTTCAGGTGGTATAAAGTGCCCGTTCCCGCGCCATCGCTTAGCTCTCTGGCCTTGTCTACCAGCAGATTAAAAAGTTCTCTTTGTTCCTGAGTTGTTTCCGGCCGGAATTCTGATTTTACGCCCGGCACAAGCGATTCTTTGGTAAACAATGACGAGGCGGCAAAAGATAAGAACTTGAAAGCGTAATTTCTGCTTGCCGCAAACGGCTCAAAAGTATGCAGAGCTTCTTGTGGGAGTAAAAGTCCCGTGGGGCTGACCGGATCCAGCGCCAGCACTTTATCGAACATCTCCGGTTCGGCCAGAAGCATATAAGCGCTAATAACACCGCCGGTGGAATGCGTGGCGAGCGAACATTTTTTAATACCCAGCGATTTAAGTGCCGCAATCATATCCTGCGCGTGCTGTTTAAGAGAATAATTGGCAAAATTTTCCGTGGAGGCAGGTTTATCTGAATCCCCACAGCCGCGCCAGTCGATGGCGAAGACGTGTAAATTTTCAGGCAGATTCGGCCAGACTAAATCCATCCAGCGCGCGCAGCTTAAAAAACCGTGAATGAAAATAACGATATTATCGCCACTGCCGTGTTCGACATAGTTTAGTTTGATTTCTCCCGCTTGAACCAACGGCATAATGCGTTTCTCCTTTTATTGTCGTTTTAAATCATGTCCCCCGCTGGCGGGGGATTAAGGGGGTGGACAGTTTCAGGTAAAACGCAAGGCTTTGCATTTGATGGTGGAAAAAAATCCACCTCCGTCACTTTGTGACACCTCCGCCAGCGGAGGATAATTTTCATTACACTCCATTAGACTGTGCTTGCTTACTCACCATTACTATGAATTATTTCCTTAATTGTCAATGTTTGTGGTATTTTTTTGTTTGCATTAGGGAAAAGAATAAATTACAAATAGTAAAATATTATTGCGATTCTGGTTTGTCATTCCGGGCAAGCGAAGCAATCTCTTTAATGCTTGAGATTGCTTCACCCCGTTAGCACGGGGTTCGCAATGACAAGAATGAACAACGTGTCTTTGCGAGGGGCTAAGCGACGAAGCAATCTCTTTTGTGGATCTGATTGCTTCGCTGAGGGTCGCAATGACAAAATTACGTGGAGTAAAAGTCAATGAAAAAAAGTGAAAATAATATTGATGAAAAAATAACATTTGGCGATTTAGTTGCGGGAATCGCTTTATGTTTTCTGGGCGCGTCGTATAAAGAGGCGACGCTCGAAGTGCCGGGCCCAGAAAAACTGATCGTCAATCTGCGTCAGTTTGATTGCTTTACATTTGTGGAAAGCATGTTGGCGCTGGCGCGCTGGTTTGCCAGCGGAAAAAAGTCACCCCGCGAATACCTGAAACAGTTAAAATTAATTCGCTACCGTAAGGGCACTATCGCCGGTTATTCCTCTCGCCTGCATTATTTCACCGATTGGCTCTCCGACAATGAAAAGAAGAAAATAATCAAGAATATAACCAAGGCTTTGGGCGGTAGGTCGCGGCGGGGTGAAATTAATTTTATGACCACCAATTGCGGTCTTTATACGGCGCTGAAAAACAAAAAAGAATTACAAAAGATGCTCGCGGCGGAAAAAAATCTCTCTCGTAAAACCTTCGCAATTATTGATAAAAACAAATTTAGCGCTAGTAAAGAAAAAATTAAAAACGGCGATATTGTCGCTTTTGCATCGGCGCAAGAAGGATTGGACGTCGCTCATGTTGGCTTCGCTCTTTGGCAGGGGAGAAATCTTTATTTGTTACATGCCGCGAGCAAAGAGCGCGCCGTGGTTATTTCTAAAAAGACGCTTGCCGCTTATCTGAAATCCAATAAAAGATTTACCGGTGTAATCGTCGCCCGGCCTGTGTAGTATTTGTATTTTAAATACGGTTCAAAATTTATTTTAGATTATTGATAATGCTTTTAATAGTTGAATGAAGATTAGGAATTTCATGTTTGACAATATTCCATACAACGTCGATATTAACACCAAAATAATCATGTATTAATTTGTCCCTTGTACCGGCAATATTTTTCCATGGTATCTGGCTGTTTTGTGACTTTATTTTATCTGAAAGCGACTTTACAGCTTCACCAAGTATTTCAATATTTCTGAGAACGGCGTCCTGTGTTTTAGAGTCACGCTTAAAATGATCATAATCCATATTCTTAGTATAAGAAACGATTCTTTCGATGCTTTCGGAAATGTCTTGCATCAAATCAAGATCGCTTCTCTTAGACATAGATGATGCTCCTTTTTATATCTTCGGAAACATTTTTTATTCGAATATTGTTAATGCCTTCTTGTGTTAATATGTCAACACGCCTCTGGAGAAGGTTTTCCAGATAATCAGCAAGGTCTATGAATTTCAAGCCGATAGGTTTTTTAAATTCAACGACGATGTCTACATCACTGTTTTCAACGTCGGTTTCTTTGGCTACAGAGCCAAAAATGCCTATTTTATCAACTCCGAATTCATCGGTTAGGTACTGATAGTTGTTCTTAATTAATTTGAGTGTTTGATTACGTGTAGCCATTTATCTTCCTTGCTATCAAATATGGTTACTAATTTAAGCCTGATATGAAACATCAGTGATATCAGTATTTTGAATATAAACTAAAACAACAATATATTTTAGTCAAGCAAATAAGTACTTCGCTTTGTGTGATTCGCGCCTCACATTATTATATTTTCTCAAAATGGTGATAATCTTTTGGCTGTTCAAAATTACCGCCCCAGCGCCAGCCGCGTTTTAAAAATTCTTTCACCACTTGATGCCCGCCGCTCAAAGTGCCAGCTTTTTGCGGGTCATAAACCGCGTCCGCCGGCGCAACGATGCCGCTGGGATAAATGACAGGGTTTTGCACGGGATTAATATCTACCGCTCGTCCCAGTGAGTGCAGGGACAGCTTATTCGTCCCTTCAATCAGGCGGAAATTAAAAGAGGAAGAATTATTATCCGCCATCGAATCTCCATCGTGCCAGCCATAAGCGCAAATCGGAATTACTTTACCCACGGGGAATTTCATGTTTTCAATCAGCGCAAAAATATCCGTCACGTCATCTTCCAGCTCTTTATCGATGATAATCTGGCCCTGATGTTTGAGATCGTCAAAAGAAAAATAACAGACATCAAGTATAGATAGGCGGTCAACTATTTCCAGAGGCGCGTTTGTGCCGGCCAAGCCTTGCGCGAAGCTGTAATCGCTGTCGATAATAACACGGGTTTGATTAGTCATAGTACTTCCATAATTTGCCGCATTATTTCGTCCGGCAGTGTTACTTGGCGATAAATGCCGCCAACAATATCACTCGTGAGACGTTCAAAATCAATTTCCATAGGCGTAATAATGATGCCGGCCATGTCTATTGCGCCAGGAGAAACAAAAATTCTTTTTTCGCCTTCCAGAAAGAAAGCTTCCGGCCGGTGTTTTTGGCGCAAGAATATTATCACGCGCCAGGTACTATTTTCATGGGTGCAAAGCACATTCATCATCGGTTCGGATTTGGTAGCCAGCACTTTTTGCGCGATTTTTATCAGATGTATGAACTGCTCGGATAAAATATCAATATTGCTTCCTGATAGAGTCAGCAAAGAGCGGCCAATTTGCGCGCCCGCGTAATATTTGAATTCGGATATTTCCCGTTTTGGATTTAGCGCGTTAATTTCTTTTATAAAAGGCAAGGCGTTTTTTGGCACGGCTTGGAAATGCAGATGGTCGGGAGCAGATGCACCGCAGGCGGGGCCGTTGTAAAGAACAATGAATTCCGGCGCCAGGTCTTTGGCCAATATCAGCATATCGGCGAAAGACGGGGAAATTTTCTGAGGTTTATGATTAATGTGAGAAATAGTGAGATGATTCTTAAAGATAGGCGCAGGGTTACACAAAATCAGATAATTATCATGGTAATTAATTGCTTTTTGTTCAACAGGCAGATGGGAGAGACACAGGAAGCATTTCCTGTTTTTGATTGATTGCGCGTCAATAGCGGCGCCGGAACTTACCGCGCGCCGGGGATTGAATTGCAGAGAAACATTATATCCGCCGCAGTTGATTGAACGAATATGGGCATTGTTTAGTTTCTGATACGCGCTGTCCAGTATCGGCCAGTTATTTCTTTGTTCCTTGATAAGATTAAAACACAAAGATGCCAATGGTTTTTTATTCGGAAAGCTGAGTAAAACCTTTTTATCCAGTTCGTGTTTATTTTTGTTTAAACGCGTCCGCGCTTTTATTTCCTGTGTGCGCAGCATGTCTTTATAGAAATCGTTGCCGTTTTGTTTTTCGACAGAAAGAGCAGCGTCCGTGTTGCCACCCCAACGGCGGCAAAGATAAAGGCTTTCATAAATTCTGCCGATTTTATATTCGCGCGAGATACGCAGCGAAACAGCGTAATCTTCACCGTAGCTAACGTTGGGGAAACCGATTTTGCGGATTATCGCGGTGTTAAAGGCGCGCGGCGCTCCCAGGCCGTTTACACGCAGAAGATTGTTGTGGCCGTTATTTTTTGTCCATTCTCTGTGGTCAATCAGACCCGGAGGAATTTTTTTCAATTGTTTGTTGACGATAGTGTAAGAGCCGGCAATCATAGCGTATTTTCCGCGCCGCAGAGTTTCTACTATTTTTTGAAGAGACCTTGGTGAACTGTAAAGATCGTCGGAATCAAGCTGAACGGCAAAACGCCCGCAATGTTTTGATTTGACAGCTTCGTTCCAGCACCCGCCAATGCCCAAATCGCGTCGCAATGGAATCAGATGCTTGATTTTTTCATTGTTCGCGGCGAGTTTTTTGATTAAGGCGGTTGTGCCGTCGCTGCTATGATTATCAACCACGATGATGTTGAAAGAAAAATCAGTTTTCTGCGCGAGCGCGTTTTTTACAGCATCCGCAATTGTCTTTTTACGGTTGAGAACAGGGATTATCACGCTTGCTTCTACTGGGAATTTATTTTTTGCATCAGGCGCTTTTTTCCCCGGTGCCTTAAGATATGCGCCACTAAGGCGCAGATAATTAGTAGCCATTTTCTCCAACTTTTTTTGGCGCGCGGAATTATCCGCGGCAGTGTAGGAGAAGTGTATTTCCGTTTTTGATAATTTATTATTTGCCGATTTTAATGTTTTATCTGATGCGGCGTAAAGCGATTGCGCGACGTGAATAATCCGGTAATCAAGAGAAACTTTCAGGCGCAGATCATATAAAGCAATATCCTTATCAGCGGGAAGCGCGCCGTATTTTTTCGCGGCGTTTTTGATTGCCGGTACAGAAAAAACGAAGAAATGTCCGAAATCGAAATTATCACGGATAGAGCCGATCTGATAATCAATTAATGGATGAGGGATTAATATTTTTCCAGTTTTATCATGAAAATCAGAGAAAACGAGGCCGCTGTTTTTTTTTGCGGCAAGCGCAAGAAGCCACTTAATCGCTTTAGCTTCGCAGGTAATTTCTCTTTCGGAATTAATAAACAGCAAAAATCGTGCGGATGTTTTTTTTATAAATGTGTAAAGATTACTGATTTGAGAGATATTTTGTCCGCGCGCGGGCCATAAACTCATCGCTTCTTTTTCGTTATTCGCGGCCAAAAGGAAATAACGGCCGAATTTAGCGGCTGAAGGCGTCATGATTATTTTTAAAGATTTATGTTAAAATCCCGCAAGCATTAAATTTACGGCTTTTTCCGCAGTATCATTAGCGAGCTTGATGAGAGCGTTTTTTCTGGCTATCGGAATAAGGTTTATATTATCTTCAAGATCGTATTCAACCGTTCCTCTTATGCCTCTGGAACTCCAGAGAACTTTGTCGTTTTCCTTATCCCGAAAAACAACTTCCAGCGTGGCAGATATTCTTTCTTCAGCCGCCAGTTTGTTAGGGCGGTAAGAAAGAGTGTCCGCGCTGTAATGACGGATTGTTCCTTTGATGGTCGCGTCTGCTTGTGCCGCGCTTCCCACTACCTTGAAGCGGCTGTATTGGATAAGATGATTTATGAAAGCCGTGCGCACAAAATTTTCTATTTCGGCCTGTGGCGTCTTGTTGCCGAACGGCTCCACGTAAATTTTTTGAATGCGCTTATCAACGTATTCTCCCTGAGGCGCGAATGCGTATCCGCATGCAATAAACAGCGTAAAAAGAAGGAATAGAGTGATTATTTTTAAAAATTTCTTAAGATTTATTTTTTTCATAGGGCACCTTTTTTATTGGGCAACGACGATGTTGACCAGTTTGTTGGGTACGTAAATAACTTTTTTAACGGATGCGTCTTTGATGAGCGCCTTTATTTTAAAATCGGCGAGCGCGTCCGCTTTTACTTTTTCCGCGTTTTCACCTACAGGTACGGTCATCCGGCTGCGCAGCTTTCCGTTTATCTGAATTACCACTGTTATTTCCTCCTCGCTGGCGATGGCTTCATTATATTTTGGCCAGCTCGCGTCGCATACCGCTGTTTTGTGATCAAGCATTTGCCATAGCTCTTCCGCGATGTGCGGCACGATAGGAGACAAGAGCACAACCGCCGCCTCCAGCGCCTCGCGGATTACAGACAGTTCTTTTTCGTTGTCTTTGGCGGGACGTTGTACCAGATAAACGGCGTTTACAAGTTCCATAACGGCGCTGATGGCTGTATTGAAATGGAAACGGTCTTCAATGTCAATGGTTACTTTGCGGATGGTCTGATGCGTTTTGCGCCGCAGATTTTTCCACTCTCCCTCCAGCGCAAGGTCAGCATCGGGAGCTTTGATTTTTTTAATGTCTTCCAGATATTCAATAAATATACGCCACAAGCGGTTTAAAAAACGGAAAGAACCGTCCACTCCCTGATCGCTCCATTCCAGGTCCTTTTCCGGAGGCGCGGCAAAAAGACAGAAAATGCGCGCTGTGTCCGCGCCGTAAGTTTTTATCAGGTAATCCGGGTCGATGACGTTTTTGAGCGACTTGGACATCTTTTCCGTTTTACCGATAATTACTTCTTTCTGGCAAAGATGGCATTTGCCATCCGCCACCTGTTCCGGGAAAAGATAACCGTGCTCGGAACATTTCATCGTTTCTTTGCAGACCATGCCCTGCGTGAGGAGATTGGTGAAAGGTTCGTCAACGCCGATTACGCCGAAGTCGCGCAGCATCTTGGTGTAGAAACGCGCGTAAAGCAGATGCAATATAGCGTGTTCCACGCCACCGATGTATTGATCCACCGGCATCCAGTAATCGAGTTTCTTGCGCTCCAGCCCCGGCTTGCTGTCAAAATCCGGGCAGCAGAAGCGGTCGAAATACCAGGAAGACTCCACAAATGTATCCATCGTGTCCGTTTCTCTTTTTGCCTTGCCGCCGCATTTGGGACATTTTGTTTCCGCAAATTCTTTGAGTGCCGCGAGCGGCGAGCCGCCTTCGGAACTTAATTTTACTTTCTCCGGCAGAATTACGGGCAAATCTTTTTCCGGCACGGGCACAATGCCGCATTTGTCGCAGTTAATCATGGGAATGGGCGCGCCCCAGTAGCGCTGACGGGAAATTCCCCAGTCACGCAGGCGGTATTGAATAGTGCGTTTGCCTTTTCCTTCCTTCTCCAGAAAATCGGCGATGGCATCGAGCACTTTGGTGTTTTCCATGCCGTTAAACTGTCCGGAGTT
>JAFGKC010000024.1 GCA_016928765.1 Syntrophaceae bacterium | reverse complement strand
GCTTTCAGGTAAGCGGTCTGATAAGAAATCATCGCGTAGGCGGTGCTGTGCGATTTATTAAACCCGTATTCAGCGAATGTCTCCATCTGTTCCCATATTTTTCTCGCCTTGTTCTCATTTATTTTCTGTTTTTTAGCCCCTTCAACAAATTTGGGCTTTTCCTTTTCCATATCTTCGGGTTTCTTTTTACTCATCATCTTACGCAGAGTATCCGCCTCGGCCATAGTGTACTTACCGATGGTGCCGGCAATTTGCATAACCTGTTCCTGGTAAAGAATGATGCCGTATGTTTCCTTCAGAATTTCTTCCAGTTGCGGTAATTCGTAAGTGATTTTTGTTTTACCCTGTTTGCGTGATATGAATTCAGGAACCATTTTCATGGGCCCCGGACGATATAAAGCAATCAACGCGATCACATCTTCAATCCGGTCAGGTTTAAGGCTGACCATGATTTCCTTCATGCCATCGCTTTCCAGTTGGAAAACGCCGTCTGTTTCACCCTTAATAAGCAGTTCATATGTTTGTTTATCATCAAGCGGTAAGTTATCTATATCTAAATTAATATTATGTGATTGTTTGATAAAGTTCAAAGCGTTTTTAATAACAGTTAAAGTCTTGAGCCCAAGGAAATCAAATTTGGTCAGCCCCACGGTCTGTATGTCATTCATGGAATATTGGGATACGATTTCATCTTTGGGAATGCAAAGAGGGACTCTTTCCACCAATGGCACGTCGGAAATTACAACTCCCGCTGCATGCGTGGAGGCGTGACGGTTTAAGCCTTCCAGAATTCGGGAAAAAGATAAAAGTTTGTCAATTCGTGGATCCTTTTTCGCCTCCTGCTTCAGGCGAGGTTCTTCTTTTAACGCCTGCTCCAGTGTAATATTAAGCACATTTGGGACAAGTTTCGCGATTCTATCCACTTCTCCGTAAGGAATATTTAAAGCCCGGCCAACATCGCGGATTACCCCCTTGGCCTGCATTTTTCCAAAAGTGATGATCTGCGATACTTTATCCTTGCCGTATTTTTCAGTTACATAACGGATAACATCATCCCTGCCCTCTTGGCAAAAATCGATATCAATATCCGGCATACTGATACGGTCTGGATTTAAAAATCTTTCAAAGAAAAGCCCATAACGGATGGGATCAATATTTGTTATTCGCGTCGCGTAAGCGACAAGGCTGCCGGCGGCGGAACCACGCCCCGGTCCCACGGGAATATCGTTGTGTTTCGCGTGCTTCACAAAATCAGAAACAATCAAAAAATAACCGGCAAAGCCCATGGCCTTGATCATTTCCAGTTCATCAGACAGACGCTTTTCATATTTTGCCTTTATTTCTTCTTCATTACCTTTTTGATTCTTTAAAATTTCCGGAAGGAGCTTTTCGAGCCCTTCTTTCGCTTTCCGTTCCAGATATTCATCAAGGGTTTCAGCGGGATTTTTTATTTCGAATTTCGGCAAATAAAATTTATTCAGTTCAAGCGATAAATTACATTTTTTTGCTATATCCACAGTGTTGGAGATCGCCTCCGGTGTTTGCGCAAAAATTTCAGCCATTTCTTCCGGCGAACGGAAAAAAAATTGATCCGAACCAAGCGACATCCGATCATTATCTTCAATAGTTTTTCCGGTCTGGATACAGAGCAAAACATCATGAGCCTCCGCGTGCTCCCGGTTCAAATAATGACAATCGCTAGTCGCAATCAACGGAATAGATAAATCTTTGCTCAGTTCCATAAGACCTTTATTAGCAATTTTTTGTTCGGAAATTCCGTTATCCATCATTTCTAAATAAAAATTATCTTCGCCGAAAATCGTTTGATAGGAACGTGCGGCGTTTTTTGCCTCTTCCATTTTTCCTCTGAGAATATAATCACATATCTCACCGTGCAGGCAGGCGCTTGAAGCAATTAACCCTTCGCTGCATTCCTTGAGAAGTTCTTTATCCACACGCGGACGATAATAAAAACCTTCCAGAAATCCCGCGCTGGTCAGCTTCATCAGGTTTTTATATCCCTGCATGTTTTTAACTAGGACAATCAGATGATTCGCCGTTTCGCCAGGCGCGTAACTTTTTTCAAAACGGCTTTTAGGAGCGACATATAATTCGCAACCAATAATCGGCTTTATGCCGCAGGCGTAGGCGCGCTGATAAAAATCTATCGCGCCGAACATATTACCATGATCGGTAATGGCAACGGCGGGCATTTTATATTCACGCGCTTTTTGGAAAAGATCATCTAACCGAATCATCCCGTCTAAAAGACTGTACTGGGTATGGACGTGCAGATGGACAAACTCAGAATGTTTCATGATTAAACTTCTAAATAAATATGTTAAATTGGATGGATTTTAATCCAGCCAATAGTTGGGCGCTTCTTTGGTGATTATGACATCGTGAACGTGGCTTTCCCTTAAACCGGCCGCGGTAATGCGCACAAAACGCGATTTTTCAATCAATTCGGGAATTGTTTTACATCCCGCGTAACCCATGCCCGCTTTTAATCCTCCGATTAATTGATGAATACTGGCGGAAAGAGAACCACGAAAAGGCACCCTGCCCTCGATACCTTCAGGAACAAGTTTCAGTGGACTCTCTATGTCATCTTGATAATAACGGTCACGGCTACCCATTTTCATGGCTTCCAGCGATCCCATGCCACGATAAACCTTATAACTGCGTCCCTGGAATAAAACTGTCTCACCTGGGCTTTCTTCCGTACCGGCAAATAAACCACCGATCATAACACTGTGCGCGCCACAGCCCAGAGCTTTAACAATATCTCCGGAATATTTTATACCGCCATCGGCAATTATGGGAATTCCGCTTTTAGACGCTACTTTGTAAGCGTCTCTAATAGCGGACATTTGAGCAACTCCGGCTCCGGCAATAACACGTGTTGTGCAGATTGAACCAGGCCCCACTCCTACTTTTACCGCGTCCACTCCTGCTTCAATTAATGCTTTCGCGCCTTCAGACGTGGCAACGTTTCCGGCAATCAATTCACAATTAGGAAAATTCGCTTTTGTTGATTTAATCGCGTCAATTACTCCCACTGAATGCCCGTGTGAAGTATCAATCACAATAACATCAGCGCCTGCCGCCAGTAACGCGTCAATCCTCTCCTCGCGGTCAATAATTCCCACAGCCGCGCCGACACGCAGCCTGCCCAGAGAATCTTTACAGGCATTCGGGAACCGACGTATTTTTTCGATATCTTTGATGGTAATCAGGCCTTTCAAACAATATTCATCATCAACAACAAGTAATTTTTCAATTCTATGCTTGTGGAGTAGCTTTTTTGATTCTTCCAGAGAAATATTTTGTGAAACAGTAACAAGATTTTTTTTTGTCATGACGTTGTGTACAGGCTGTGAAAGATCTTCCTCAAAACGTAGATCACGATTGGTCAGAATACCAACAAGCATCCCTTTTTTGGTTACCGGAACACCGGAGATTGAATATTTACTCATCAGTTCCAGAGCGTCGCTCACTTTCTGATCAGGTTCGATGGTAATAGGGTCGACAATCATGCCGCTTTCCGATTTTTTTACTTTGTCCACTTCAACCGCCTGATGTTCGATGCTCATGTTGCGGTGAATTATACCGATACCGCCTTCCTGCGCCATGCAAATTGCCGTGCGCGACTCAGTCACCGTATCCATTGCCGCGGAAATAATGGGAATTCGTAAAGTTATGTTTTTTGTGAGCAACGTGGAAACATCTACATCTTTCGGTAAAACGTTGGACGCCGACGGAACCAAAAGCACATCGTCAAAAGTCAAAGACTCTTTTACAACATCATCAAGCATCATGCCCTCCAAAGTAATAAATATTAATTATTATTAATATAAAAATTCCTGCCGTTTAATCTGATGAAATATTTTTTTCCATCTTCGGACTGTTCGATATGTTCTGCCAGCTGATAATAGCTTTTACGGGAAAATCTCGCTTTAAATTTGCCGTTTTTCACCTGACAATAAGGAACATTATTGCAGCCGATTTGTAAAGTATTTAAATCAAGTTTTTCTATTGAATCATCGGTTAAATTTACGAATAAACAATCACAGCCATCTTCTTTATGATGAGCTTTAAAAACTGATAAAATGACAAATGCAGTGTCTTCAACATCAAGATAACAGCGCTCTTCGCCCAACTCAATCAGGTATTTGCCGTTTTCATCAATCTTCAGGTTTTCGAAAAATACATACAAAAATTCCTTGCGGAACATGTGCGCTCCACGGTAGTACCAGATACCTTCTTTATCGATTTTTATTTCGCTTTCCTGCATTAAATGCTTTTCCTGCTATCGAGTAAAATAGTCACCGGGCCGTTATTTATCAGTTTTACGCTCATCATCTGCTGAAATTTACCACAAGCTACCTGCTTTATCTTTTCTTTAGCCTGGACAATGAAGTAATCGTATAATTTTTCAGCCTTGTTCGGCTCCTCAGCACCGGCAAAAGAAGGCCTCCTGCCCTTTCGGCAATCGGCCAAAAGAGTAAATTGCGAAACAACCAGCATCTCTCCGCCAATATCAGCAAGCCCGAGGTTCATTTTGCCTTCATTATCTTCAAAAATACGCAGATTAATCACTTTATCCAAAATATAATCAGCGTCTTTTTCGCTATCTTCTTTTTCTATGCCTAAAAATACTAAAATACCTGATTTTATTGTAGATATATCTTGTTTGCCGACTTTGACCCCGGCAGAATCGACGCGCTGAATAACAGCTTTCATGAAAAATCCTGTAAATTTGGGTAACATTATCAGCAAATTCCTTTACGTTCAAGTTAATAATTCTTTAATTATATTAAAAAAATCGATTATGTATTGCTTATCTTAAATATCCGCCGATAATTAATAAATTCCGATGCGCTGAATTCAGCATCGTGATTTCTAATTGGACAACTTTTTAATTTTAATGATTTATAAAATTTCTTGACAAGGGCATTTTTTATTGTTAATGACAGCGCGCTTTATCATCTATCGCGTTAGCAAAATTAAATTTTCCCGCGGCGACGATAAATAGGATTTACTGAAAACAGGAGGACCTTTCGTATGGTTTGTCAGACAGTCAGAGCGAATCAGGAATGCGCTTTTATGAACAAAAAAGGTTGCGGTTTTTTAGGCGGTATTTGCCAGCCGATTATTGAGAAATGTGACGGTTGCGGCAAAATAGTTTCATATGAGGGAAAAAACTACTGCAGTGTTTACCCCAGTCCATCAAGTAAATGGTTAAGTGGAAAATGCCCCTCGGCGACTCATATAAAACTGGAGTTAAACGAAGCAACGCAAAAAATCAATCCGCTGAAAGCATCAAAAAGATTAAACAAAAAAGCATAAAGCTATTCTGATAAGCTAATAAATAAAAAGCCGGCATCGCATTGCCGGCTTTTTATTTATCGAACATTTCTTTTATTTGTATTAATTCTTCTTTGATGCGCATTAATCTTTCTTTTTCTGCTCCGTTGTTATTTTTTGATTCACGGTTTTCCTTCGCTTTGTAAAGTTGCTTTTTCGCCCCATCAATAGTGAAACGCTGCGAATATAATAAATTCCGGATAGTTAATAATTCTTCAACATCTTTTTTCCGGTACAACCTTTGTGATGTTCTGGTGCGCACCGGTTTGATTGTCCGGAATTCCGTTTCCCAATAGCGGACCACATAAGGTTCGACATTGAGGATTTTGCTTACTTCTCCAATGCGAAAATATGATTTATCAGGAATTAATGTTTCCATAGTGAATAGAATTAAAAACATAAAAACTTTAAAAATTACA
This sequence comes from Syntrophaceae bacterium, assembly GCA_016928765.1. GTDB lineage: Bacteria > Desulfobacterota > Syntrophia > Syntrophales > Smithellaceae > UBA4810. The sequence continues at coordinate 4,898 of JAFGKC010000024.1, read as the reverse complement.
TGGTTCACGTAATATTTTAAAGTTTTTAATTATTAATTATCTACGCGCAATTTATATCAGCTTTTAATTGAGAGCTTTGCGCAATACTTGAGATGATTTAAAGGTCAAGACTCTGCGCGCGGTTATGGAAATTTCTTCCCCTGTTTGAGGATTACGGCCGCGGCGAGACCTTTTTTCTTTTACGATAAAATTACCAAATCCGGAAATCTTTACTTTTTCACCCTGCGCGAGTTTATCTTTAATAAGTTCGAAAACAGTTTCCACGATATCCGCTGATTCCTTTTTGGAAAAACCAAGCTTTTCATAAACATTCTGAATAATTTCTATCTTCGTCATTGCCATCCCTCCGTTTTATTCTTCTTGATTCTCTTCGCCTCTTATTTTCGCCTTGGTTACATCGACGATGCCTCGTATAATCTTATCGTGAATAATATTCGCTTCTCCGTCAGTAAGTGTTCTTTCAGCCGAACGATAAGAAAATCGCAACCCGACGCTCTTCGCATTTTCCGGAATACCCTTTCCTTCGTATATATCAAATATTTCAACATTTTCAAGCAAATCTTCTTTAAAAGATGAAATAATATTGAATATATAATCAGCTTCCATATCGCGCGAGACGATAAAAGCAACATCTCTGGTTATCGCGGGAAATCTGGAAAAATCTCTGTATGTTATCTCGTCTTTCAGGTGTTTTTCGAGAATATCTGTATTAATTTCAAATACATAAACCACTTGCTTTAGATCAATGTTTTCCAAAATATGCGGGTGTATTTCTCCCATATATCCTAATGGTGTATCTCCTAAGAATATCGAGCAGGATTTTCCGGGATGCAAAAGTGTATCCACCACATCAGATTTGAATGTAATGTTTTCCAATTTTAAGGCGTAAAAAATATTTTCCAGACATCCTTTTAAATCATAAAAATCCACGTTTGATTTATAATCCCAGAGATTCTCCATCTTTTTCCCCGAGATAAGACTCGCAAACATATTTCTTTCTTTAGGAAGCTTTCCGTGCTTTTCGTGGAGGAAAGAACATCCCAATTCAAATATTTTTAAATTTGCGTAACCGTTATTAATGTTTTTCTTTAAAGTATCCAAAAGTCCGGTAATTATTGTAGGCCGCATTACGGATTGTTCTTCAGTGAGCGGATTATTTATTTTGACTACATTAAGCCTCTCATCTTCCGGAGGAAATAATAAGGAATCAACTGACGCGGGTGCTATAAAACTATAATTGATAACTTCCGAAAAACCCATACCGTTCATGATTTTTCTGATATTATCTTCCAATTTCAGGTGTGAGTTGGGCAGTAATTCTCCTACTGAAACATTAGGAAGGCTCGCGGGAACACGGTCAAACCCGTATATTCTGACAATTTCTTCAATTAAATCTATTTCTCTGGTTATATCCACTCTAAAAGCCGGTGGAGTTACAAGATATATTCCTTTTCCCGATCGCGTGGTTCTCATACCCAGATTGCGCAAAATTTTTGTGACTTCCATGGCGCTAATTTGCGTGCCGGTGATTTTTCTCACCTGCTCCAGGCGCAATTTAATATTTTTTACCTGCCGGATTTTCCGCGGATATTCGTCAATATAATTTTTACAAATACTGCCATCCGCCAATTCGGCGATCAGCTGTGTTGCGCGATTCAGCGCTTTTACGACGCCTTCAGGATCAATGCCTCTTTCAAATCTAAAAGCAGCTTCTGTTGGCATAGCTAATTTGCGCGCAGAACGGCGGATAGAAACTGGATTGAAATAAGCGCTTTCGAGAAGAATAATAGCCGTGTCTTCTTTTACTTCGGAATTTAATCCACCCATAATTCCGCCTATCGCAACCGGTTTTACGCCGTCGCAAATAAGCAGTGTTTCATCGGCTAATTTGCGGCTTTTGCCGTCGAGCGAAATAAATTCTTCATTCTTCTTTGATTTTCTGACGATGATTTTATTTTTTTCCAAATAACGGAAATCAAACGCGTGAAGGGGCTGCCCCATCTCCAGCATGACAAAATTTGTCACATCAACTATATTATTTATGGCGCGCATCCCGCACGCTTCCAATCTAGTTTTCAGCCAGACAGGCGATGGACCTATTTTCACTTTTTTTATCATTCTGGCAGTGTAACGCGGACAAAGTTCCGCATCCATTATCTTCACTGAAGCAAGCGATTTTATGTTTTCAGAGATTTCTTTGATATTGACTTTCGGCATTTTAATTTTTTTGCCGGTTAATGCCGCGACTTCGCGGGCTATACCAATTACACTCAGACAATCGGCGCGATTAGGCGTGATGCTTATATCAAAAACCGTGTCTTCCAAATCCAGCGCTTTTTCCAGAGGTTTTCCCGGCTTCATGTTCTTCGGCAGCTGCATAATGCCGGACGCGTCTTCGCCAATCGCCAGTTCCGCTTCCGAACAAAGCATTCCTTCAGAGGTCTCGCCACGCAAGACAGAAGGTTTGATAGTATAACCTCCGGGAATTGTCGCTCCTACTTTGGCCAGGGGGACAACATCGCCCGCTTTTATATTTTTGGCTCCGCACACTACAAGATATTTTTTTGATCCGTCGGTTACCTCACAAAGGGAAAGCTTATCCGCGTTAGGATGAGGTTTTACGGAAATTATTTTCGCTGTGACAACGCCTTTAAATTCAGGAAATATTTCTTTTACTGATTCGACTTCCAGACCAGACATAGTAAGGCGCTCGGCCAGCTTTTCCGCTTTTAAATCTATATCCACATAGTCTTTAAGCCATTTGAGGCTAACCAGCATAAGATGAAATTCTCCTAAAATTGCCTGAGGAATCGAAAGTCATTTTCGTAAAATAAACGGATATCGGAAATTCCGTATTTAAGCATAGCCATGCGCTCCACGCCGAGGCCAAAAGCAAAACCCGTGTATTTTTCCGAATTGTACTTGACGTATTTAAATACCGCGGGATCAACCATGCCGGAACCTAATATTTCCAGCCAGCCGCTTTGTCCGCAGACGCGGCATCCTTTGCCCCTACACATAACGCAACAGATATCCACTTCCGCGGAAGGTTCGGTAAACGGAAAAAAACTGGGACGGAAACGAATTTTTGTCTCTTGACCGAATATTTTTTTCAAAAATAACGTCAGGATTCCTTTAAGGTCGCCGAAAGTAATTCCCTCATCCACCAGTAATCCCTCTATTTGATGGAACATCGGCGTATGTGACACATCGGAATCACGTCTGTAAACTTTGCCGGGAGATAATATGCGCACAGGAGGTTTAACTTTCTCCATTACTCTTACCTGAACAGGTGATGTGTGCGTGCGCAGAACTATATTTTCTTCAATATAAAAAGTGTCCTGCATGTCCCGTGCCGGATGGTCTTTAGGAATGTTGAGCGCTTCAAAATTGTAGTAATCAAGTTCTATTTCCGGTCCTTCGACAATGGAAAACCCGAAAGACGAGAATATCGAACAGATTTCGTTACTGATCTGTGTTATCGGATGGATTCTGCCGTACTTTATGGCGCGGCCCGGCAGCGTTACATCGATTTTTTCTTTCAGTAATTTATTTTCTTTTTCGTTTTGTGATTGTTTGTTTAGTTCTTCTTCAATTCTGGAGGTAAGAAAAAGTTTTATCTCATTGCATCTTTTTCCGAATAAGGCTCGCTGTTCATCCGGAACCTGGGCGATATTGCGCAACTGCCCGGTAAGAAGTCCCTTTCTTCCGAGATATTTTGTTCTGATAAGAAGAATTTGTTCCTGGTTTGATGCTTCCTGAAGTTCTGCAAGAGCGTTATTTTCCAGCCGTTGAAGATCTTCTATCATGCCGCCTGCTCGCCTTTTACCGTTTCCACAATTTTGGCAAAACCCTGCGGATCATTTACGGCCAGCTCCGCCAGGATTTTACGGTCCAGTTCTATACCTTCTTTTTTCATGCCGTCCATCAGCCTGCTGTACGATATATTATGCGAACGAGCAGCAGCGTTAATACGGGCAATCCATAATTTTCTAAAATCTCTTTTTCTCGCCCTACGGTCACGATAAGCGTAAGCTAAAGCTTTATCGACAGCTTCTGTGGCGGTTCTTAAAAGCCGGCCACGGGAGCCGAAGAATCCTTTCGCCAGCTTAAATATTTTTCTTCTTTTTTTGCGGGCGGTAACACCCCTTTTTACTCTTGACATTTCTTCATCTCCTATTTGCTGATAAGTAATTCGTGTTTAATTCCCTATAAATAAGGGATCAGCCTTTTAATTTCTTTGAAATTTGCCGATTTAACCAAAGCCGCTTTTCTTAAGGTTCTTTTCCGTTTCGTCGTTTTTTTAGTCAGAATATGGCTGGCAAACGCCTTGCTTCTCTTAATTTTGCCTTTGGAAGTCACGGTAAAGCGCTTAGCCGCTCCTCTGTGTGTTTTTAATTTTGGCATTTAATCCTCTCTTGGTTTTTATTGTTTTTTGGGAGAAACAATCATAACCATGCTTCTTCCCTCTAAACGCGGTTCCTGATCGATAACACAATGATCAGTTAACTGCGTTTTTATATTGTCCATTAATTTACGGCCAATTTCCGTGAATGCAATCTCCCTGCCCCTGAAAACCATCGATATTTTAACTTTATCATGCTGGTCTAAAAATTTTCTAATATGTTTTATTTTTACCTGTATATCATGCTCTTCTGTTTTGGGACGCAATCTGATTTCTTTTACATGAATAACAGTCTGGCTTTTTTTTGCATCGTGTAGTTTTTTGCTCTGTTTATACATGTATTTTCCGTAATCCATTATTTTGCAAACAGGCGGTTCGGCGTTAGGTGATACTTCCACCAAATCCAATACGGCTTTTTCGGCATGACCCAGAGCTTCTTCCAATGATATGACTCCTAACTGCTCGCCTTCTTCGTTGATTACACGAACACTGG
>JAFGKC010000207.1 GCA_016928765.1 Syntrophaceae bacterium | reverse complement strand
CTCGACAATGGTAGTGATGGAATTCTTTGACCCCCTTAAGGCGCTCGCGGCCATAAACTCGGAGCGATGCACGGCCATAAATGGTGTGCCGACTATGTTTGTGGCCATTTTAAATCATCCAGACTTTGCCCGTTATGACTTGACCTCCCTTCGCACGGGTATTATGGCCGGGGCGCCTTGTCCTGAAGAAACAATGAATCAGGTCAGAGATAAAATGCACTGCGAGGAAATTGTCATTGCCTTCGGCCAGACAGAATGCGCGCCGGTCATGACGATGACAAGACGTGATGATCCGGTTCAATTGCGCGTGGCTACCGTAGGCAGGCTTCTGCCGGATATTGAAGGCAAGATTATTGATCCGGAAACAGGCAGGGATTTACCGCCTGGTATGCAGGGAGAAATTGTCACCCGCAGCGATTGCGTGATGAAAGGTTATTATAAGATGGCTCAGGCCACAAAAGAGGCCATTGATCAAGATGGCTGGCTGCACACGGGTGACCTGGGAGAGGTGGATCAAAACGGTTATTTCAAGGTAACCGGCAGAATTAAAGACATGATTATTCGCGGCGGTGAGAATATTTATCCGCGGGAAATCGAAGAATTTCTCTACAAACATCCAAAGATTGAAAATGTGCAGGTAATCGGCATTCCCGATTCAAAATACGGCGAACAAGTACTGGCGGCTATACAGCTTAAAAACGGCCATAAACCCGTAGCGGATGAGTTTGCCGAATTCTGCAAGGGCAAGATCGCCCGTCATAAAATTCCAAAGTACTGGGAGTTTGTGGATGGCTATCCGATGACGGCAAGTGGTAAAATTCAAAAGTATAAGATGAAAGAAATATTTTCCAAAAAATATAAAAACTGAATTCTGGGATTGTCACAGGGCTTTTCTTCGAAAAAACACTCAAAAAAATATAGATGCTTTATAAGTAACAAGGATGGTTCAAAATGCTTGAAAATTTTCATCGCGATACAATTGGCGATATCTCCCGAAGATCCGCTGCTCGCTATCCTGAGCGGACGGCGATTATCTTCCGCGACACGATCCTCACGTTTTATGAGCTCGATAAAATGGCCTGCCGTTTTGCCAACTTGATGCTGAAGTATGGCGTGAAAAAAGGGGACAACGTAGCCATTCTTGCCTACAACTCGCATTTTTACGCGATATCGCTTTTGGGATTAGCTAAAATCGGCGCGGCGCAGGTGCCGGTTAATTATATGCTGAATGTCGACGAAATATCATACGTTGTTTCTCATTCCGGCGCGAAAATATTTCTGGTGGAAGATACTCTTGTTAATTTGGTGGAAAAGAGAAATAATATTTTCCCGTCGGTAAATAAATGGGGAATGATTTCCTTGCACAAGGAAAAATTACCCGCCGGATATTTTGATTTGGAAAAAGAAATATCCCGTATGCCGGATGATGAGCCGGAGATTGAAGTGGACGCGGAAGATGTAGCTCAGATACCCTACACCAGCGGCACGGAATCAAAACCCAAAGGCGCAATGCTTTCACACCGCGCCCTCATGTCGCAGTATTTCAGCTGTATCATAGAAGGACAGTACGAAAAAGAGGATGTAAGTATTCACGCCCTGCCGCTTTTCCACTGCGCGCAGCTGCACTGCTTTTTAATGCCTTTAATATATGTCGGAGCGAAAAATATTATCCTGCACAAGGCCGATCCCTCGGAAATATTGAAAAATATTCAAACATTCAAAGCAACCCATATGTTTGCCCCCCCAACCGTATGGATCGGCCTTCTTCATCATCCGGAATTCAAAAATTATAACCTCGCCAGCCTGAAAAAAGGCGCGTACGGGGCGAGCATTATGCCGATAGAAGTAATCGGACAGCTAAGCAATGCTTTTAAAGGAATTCGTCTCTGGAATTATTACGGCCAGACGGAAATGAGCCCGGTAGCGACTATTCTTAAACCGGAAGATCAGCTGGCCAAAGCCGGTTCCGCCGGTAAACCGGTGATCAATGTGGAAACACACCTGATGGATGATGAGGGTAATTTTGTTGGCGTGGGAGAAGTGGGAGAAATAGTTCACCGCTCCGGGCAGGTGATGACCGGTTATCTAAACGATCCGGAAAAGACGTCGGAAGCTTTTAAGTATGGCTGGTTTCACAGCGGGGATTTGGGTGTCATGGATAGTGACGGTTATTTATATGTTGTGGACAGGAAGAAAGATATGATAAAGACAGGCGGAGAAAACGTCGCCTCGCGCGAAGTTGAAGAAGTTATTTACACACATCCGGCGGTAGCGGAAGCGGCGGTTATCGGGTTGCCTGATCCGAAATGGATAGAGGTGGTATCGGCGGTTGTTGTTCCGAAAAACGGAGCGCGGGTTGAGGGCAAAGATATAATTGACTTCTGCAAAGAAAGGCTGGCCGGCTTCAAATGTCCCAAGAAGGTATTTATTGCTGATGAACTGGTTAAAAATCCTTCCGGCAAAATATTAAAAAGGGAATTGCGCCAGAAATACGCCGCGTAATTATGAAAAGGCCATTGGTGTAAGACATGAACGATGAATCTATCTCTATAGGCGAGCTCGCTAAAAAACTGGAAATGAGCCAGCGCACCATCCGCTATTATGAGGAAATCGGCCTGCTCAATTCCATAAGGCGCATTGAAGGAGGCCGCCGTGTTTACACCGATGCCGACTTGCGCCGCCTGAAATTAATCAAGCGGCTGAAAATCATGGGTTTGACTCTTTCGGACATGCAGGAGCTTGAAGCAATATGGACAATAGAAAAGTCAAACGACAAAGTGCTCAACCGTCTTTTGGAATTGCTAAGCAATCACTTAAAGATGCTCGAAGATCGCATTGCCGATTTGGATATTCTGAGAAACGAAATTATGGAATATCAGGAGCGCATTCGCTCAAAAATCAATTCGTAAACACAGAAATCTTTTATGTTTATTTTCTCTGCTTTATTCTGGTTCCATCTTTAATGGCGTCGTCGGGATAGGCAACCACTTTTTCACCTTCCATTAATCCGGAAACAATTTCCGCCGCCAGGCCGTTGCGTTGGCCGATTTCAACTATTCGCCGTCGCGCCTTTCCTCTTTCCGCCGCAAACACAGCCCATTCGTTTCCCAAGCGGAAAAGCGCGCTGGCGGGAATCTGCAGAATATTTTTTCCTTCCCAGATGATAAAATGCGCTTCCAGACGATAACTGTCGCCCAGCGCCTGCCACTTTTCCTGATCTGACGTGATATCGGCAATAACCAGGACTCTTTGTTCTTCCACGCCCAGACTGGATATTTTGGTAAAGCCGGCAGGTTCAACAACCCGCACAACGCCTGTAAGCGTTTCATCCCGCCCCCAGCGTTTAAACAAGACAGTTGTTCCTTCCTTTATTTTTACCGCGTCAGAAGAAAGAACTTCCGCGCGGATTTCCATATCTTTCTGATTGCCGATATCCATGAGCGGTTCGCCAACGTTTAGAGCTCCCTCGCTTTCACGGTAGAGACGAAAAACAGATCCGTTTACGGGAGAAGAAATATAAATAAGGTTTTGCTTGCCAATATCTTTAACAGTGCTGAAATTTTGCAGGTTCGCGCGTACGCTTTGCAAATCCGCGCGCGCCATATTCACCGCGGCTTTGGCCGAAAGATGATAGGCGCGTGCTTTTTTCGCTTCAGTATCGGTTTGCTCGAACTGATCTTTGGCAATGTAGCCTTTGGAAAATAAGTTGGACATTCTTTCAAGCCTCTTTCCCGCGTATTCGGAATCAGACGCGGCCGCGCATTCCTTTTCTATAGCAGCTTCCAAGGCGGACTGCGCCGCGGAAGCACTCAATTGCGCCTGTGCGCGGCTGCGCGGGTCAAGTGCTTGCGAACGCAGGGGTTCCAAAACTACAAGGGTTTGCCCTTTTTTTACCGCATCACCGACTTTTAAATCAACACGGCGCATGTATCCGGCTGAGGGCGAAGAGACGGTATAACGCTGCTTAAGGCGTGTTTTTCCTTCCTCTTCGATAGTTACCTGAAAATCTCCCCGCTGTACGCTGACGAGATCGACCTCTTGCCTTTTAGGAAGGAATCCGTAAACAATCAGCATGATTACAAGCAGGCTGAATCCGGCAATCAATAATTTTCTGCGCGTTAGATCATTCATTTTTTTTACTCCCTGGTTTTTAATACTTCAACAAGATCCAAATGGTCAAGTTTATGCCGCACGATTAATCCCGACACGGAAGCCGAAACCAAAACAACCAGCGCGGCCATAGAAAAAGTTTTTGAAGATATGATCAGTGGTACCCGGAAAAGGTCCGAGGCCAGCGCGTATGCTAAATAAGCGCAAAGCCAGTATCCCAGCGCGAAACCCACGGGAATTGCTATGAAAGTGATGAGCGCGAGTTCCCCCAAAAGGATATAAGAAATTTCCCCGCGGGTGTATCCAAGCACGCGCAGGCTGGAGAGTTCCCTGCTTCTTTCCGAAAAAGCGATGCGGGCGTTGTTGTAAACGACGCCAAAAGAAATAAAGCAGGCCATCAGCGTGGCGATGAAAGTAAAAAAAAGCATGCCTTTTGCCTGAATCTCATAAAAATTAGTTATTTCATTTGCTCTCACCACCGTTCCGGAAACACGAGGCGTTTTGATAAAGTCCAAAAAAAGTTTTCCCTGCTTGTTTTTATCGGTAACCAGATAAGCGCCCGAGACGGAATCACCCGTGTTCATTAATCTGTTTAGTGAAGACAAATCCATATAACCGGTAACGCCCAGGTACTGTTTGACCAGCGCGACAACAGTCACCTCGCGGGTGGCGCGTGAACCTTCCAGCACTTCAATCGTTAGTTTGTCGCCGGGCCGCACGTGAAGAAGTTTCGCCAGATGGTCTGTCAGCATCAGGCCGGAAGAGGGCAGGGTTACTTTTTTAAGATTTGTATCCAGAAGAAACTGCAGCCGGCTGTCCGGCTCCATTCCCTTGATAACTGTTTTGTAGGAGCGGTGGCCATTGATGAACTTTACTGGTACGATACGGTATGTTTCGACATACTGCACGCCGTCAATCTGCTGAAGCTCGTAAAGGGCGCGCCTTGACGTTAAGTCAAAAAAAGAAACACTCATGTCTTCTTTCTGGGAAAGGACAAATTGTACCTTAATCATGTAATCGACAGCGTCTTTAAAAAATCCGCTTGCAATCATGGTGCCGCAGGCCAGAGAAATTCCGATAATGGAAAGAAGAGTGCGGATTGGCTTTCTTTCGATATTGCGCATAATAATCTTTGAAGGCTGAGTAATTTTGCGGCCCAGGCCTATTTTCTCAAGCAGTGATACCTTGAACTGCGCCGGAGGTTCAGGCCGCATCGCCTCCGCGGGTGGCTGCTTGGCGGCACGCCACAGGGTGTGCATTGTTCCGGCAAGCGCGGAAAAAACACTGACAAAAACCGCGGCGATTATCACCCATGGTTTAAGAATGTAAACAAGATAAGGAAAGCGGTAAACCGCCATATAAATATCTCCGAGAATATGGCCAAACCAGATACCGCAGGCGATGCCGCTGGCCAAACCGGCAGCGATGATGAGTACCACCAGCTTGGCGTAGTGAACACCGACGTCATAATTACCATAGCCGAAAGCTTTCAGCGCGGCGATCTGTTCGCGTTGCGTGTTGATTGTTCTGCTCATAACGACATTCAACAAAAACGCTGAAACAAAAATAAAAATAGAAGGAAAAATTTTAGAGCTTGTTTTAAGCTGTTTAAATTCTTCGCTTAAAAGCCGGTGCGATATCTGGTCTTTACGGCCGTAAGCGCCGAAGCCCCCGTATTTTCCAACAACATTATCAATAGCGCGCAGGACATCACTAAGCCTGGCCTGCGGCTGCAGCGTGAGGACAACGCTGTTGAAAGCGCCGTCCATATCATAGGCTTCGCTCAACGCTTTGCGGTTCATCCACAAAACGCCATAGCGCTTGAAATCCGGACTCATCGCTTCCGGTTTCATCATTAAAACAAATTCCGGCGAAAGGGCGATACCGCATATCTTCATTTTTTTCCACTTGCCGCTGATGATGGCGGCAAACTGATCTCCGATATTTAGATTATGCGCGTGGGCAAAGTTTTCGCTTATTACCACTTCGTTATCCTTGGTCGGATCGGGGAGAGATCCTCTGCGGATATAAATCCCGTTGAGCAGCGGCTTGTCGCCATCAGGAATTGATATAATCCGTGCGTTAACCGGCTCGTTAAAACCGCTGATATCTAGTTTTACCTGAGCCACGACTCTGGTTTCCGCCTGCCTGACGCCTTCGATGTCTTTAATCTTTTCTATGAGACTTTCCGGCGCTCGCCTCAAATGAACAAAAGCGTCGGCAAAATTATAATCACGGTAAAATTTTGTTCTCGTGTATTCCAGGGAATCCATAGTGGTGATAAACATGACAAAAGTAGCCACGCCGCTCATTATGACCAGGGTAATGGCAAAAACCTGTCCCTTCATATGCCACAAATCACGCCAGAGTTTTCTGTCCAGTGTTTTCATCGCCTTACCAGTGCAGTTCGCCAGGAGACTTCTTTGTTTTGTTTATGCTTACTTCGGAGATGACGCCGTTGCTTAAGTGAATAACGCGGTCGGCCATGCCCGCGATATCCACATTGTGTGTGATGATGGCGGTGGCTGTGCCCAGTTCCCGGTTTATCCGTTCCAGCGCTTCGAGTACAACAATGCCTGTTTCGGAATCCAGCGCTCCGGTGGGTTCATCACAAAGAAGAACCTGCGGATTTTTGGAGATGGCACGGGCAATGGCTACGCGCTGCTGTTCGCCGCCGGAAAGCTGCGCGGGGAAATGATCCATTCTTTCGGTTAGTCCCACCAGCTCCAGGGCATCATCAGGGGACATCGGGTTTTTCGATATTTCCGTAACCACCGCAACGTTTTCTCTGGCAGTGAGGCTGGAAATCAGATTGTAAAACTGGAAAACAAACCCGACGTGAAAACGTCGGTATTCAGTCAGTTCTTGTTCGTTTGCTTTGGTTAAATTCTTATCACGATAGACAACAAGGCCGCTGGTTGCCGTATCCAAACCACCTAAGATGTTGAGCAGGGTGGATTTTCCGCTTCCGGATGGTCCCAACAAAATAACCATCTCCCCTTCGTATAATTCCATGTTCGCGCCGCGCAGGGCGTGCACTTGCACCTCTCCCATCTGATATGTTTTGGTAAGATCCTCAACATGAAAAACAATTTTTGCGGCGTCTTCAGTCCGCGTCTTTTTTTTAGTCATTTTTCGGCGCGCTTTGTTTAATCAGGAATTTAATAAATTCATTGGTTACGCGTTTAATGTCAAAGTTTTCTTTGTCGATCATATAGTGAGCGAATACTCCGTCAAACGATGAGGCCAGATAACCGGCAAGCGCGTCAGCATCGGTATCGCCCGGCCATAGTCCCTGTTTTTTTCCTTCCCGGATCATTGAGGCTACGAGGTTCGTCATGTCATTTTGCAGGCGCTTGAGCACATTGACGAAATCGCCGGTAGGTTCGCCCCGCACGGTCATAAGCCACAGTTCGGAATAGATTATAAAAATGTGTTCCAGGTCATCAGTGATGTGCAGAGCTTCTTCAATCAGGGCCGCAAGTTTATCCATTGGCTCGTTAATTCTCAAAAGTGCGGCGCCCAGAGATCGTTCCGTTTCACGAAACATTTGCTCGGATACAGCCCAGAGTATTTCTTCTTTTGTTTTGAAATAGTGATAAATGGTTCCTTTGCCCAGTCCCGCCGCGTCCGCGATATCCTGAATGGTTGTGGCCTGAAAGCCTCTTTTGGCCAGCACCTCAATGGCTTTTTGGGCGATTTCGGCACGCTTTTTTTCCCGGTCAACGATTTTCGGCATAAGCCCCCATTTTTATAATCGACTGTTTGGTCGATATAAATATACTAATTAGGTTATTATTTTGTCAAGTTATTATTATATTTCAGAATATAATAATTTATTATTGACTAACTAGTCTAATTGCTTGATGATTTTGGTGCTGAAATCAAGCTTTTTAATCTATTGAAAATAGAAATCTATTCATCGTCATGCTATAAATTAAAAGAAAAGGAGCCGGGAAATATGCGGGAAGATAAATCTTGGGTGGTATATCTCTTAAAATGCGCGGATAAAAGTATTTATACCGGCGTGACAAAAGATATTAAAAAAAGAATCGCCGCGCATAATAAAGGAACAGCTTCCAAATACACGCGGGGCAGACTACCCGTGAAACTGCTCGCGGTAAGCAAGCGCATGAATCGCACGCAAGCTTTGCGGCTGGAATTGCATATTAAAAAATTGCCGAAAGGAAAAAAGATTTCTTCTCTGAAGAAAAAATAAATTGATGCGCTAAATTTCAGGCAAGCTGCTTTAAGAAATCTTTTATTATTTGAGTTGTCTTACTTGGTTTTTGCATCGGTATTAAATGACCCGCCCCCTCAACTAATTTATAAATGCTTTTAGGGAATAAAGAAGCCGCTTTCTGCAAATCGATAAAACCGCGATTTTCGCTTTTCTCTCCCTCAACTACCAGAACCGGACATTTGATTTTATTAAGTAACGGCCAGGGATTTCTGTTCCATCCGCCCATGAACATCGCCGCTTCGTTTTCCGGCGCGCAGGCAAGTTTCAAATCTCCCGCTTGTTGTTTTTCCATTCCGTATTGTATGTACAGGCGCAGAACTTCTTCATCCCAATCCGAAAAAAGCGTTTTCGACTTCAAATAATTCCACACGTCCTCTTCACTTTTCCAGTGACTGGTTCTTTTGATGGATTTGGAAGCGAGAGGATGGTCTTTGATGGAAGGTTTTACCGAATAAAATTCTTCCGGCAGAAAAATAGGTTCGATGAGAATCAGCCCGGCAGGTTCCACGCCGTAGAGCGCCGCGGTGATGGTGAGCACTGTTCCACCCATCGAATGGCCGATAAACAAGGGTTTTTGAATATTTTGTTTTTCGCAAAAAACAGACAGGTCTTTGGCGATAATATCCCAACTGAGGCCGCCTTTTTCCGGATCGCATTCACGATAATTGCATATATAAGGAACCCATACCCGGTTTTGTGGTGAAAATTCTTTTACGATAGGATGCCACAGCCAGGGAAGAAATCCGGTGGCATGTGCGAAAAACAATGCGGAGCCATTACCACCATAGTAAAGATAAGGTAATTCAGCTCCGCCAACATCCTGTTTTTCTAACTGCGGTATATCGCTTACGATAAAGTTTCCCGCCATAAGATTTAATAAATGAGGCCGCCTTTTAAAAAACAAAAACAGCGGCGGCCATTACCGTAGTGTAATTATTATTACGGCAAATTGTCGATTGCGTAACATTTAACGTGCGGACAATTTTGCCGCTGATTTTAAATATTTCTTTTTTCTCGTCCCAGCTTTCATCGACATTGAAATCAATACCCAAAGTTGATGCCAGCATGGCCGCGGCTAAATCTTCGGCGTAATCGCCCGCCTGTTTTTCAGTCTGTCCGTAAGCGTGGTGCTCGCTGATATAGCCGTAAGATGATTTGTCCGCGGGAATAGCGCAGCCGACTGATGCCGCCAGAAGCCTTTTAGGTTCATTGGTGCAGCAACGGCTCATAACACAATAGGTTATTGCGCCGGGAACTAAATATTTTAACCCTTGCGCTCTTGAGATAACCTTGCATCCTGGCGGAAAAATACTGGAGACCTGCACGATATTGCATTTTTCAATTCCGGCATCACGTAAGGCACGTTCAAAAGAATGCAATTCATCTTTGTGCGTGCCCACGCCTTTCGTGAAAAAAATTTTTTTAGGGACAAAATAATCCAATTTTCGACTCCTTCTTTCCACCATGGATAGGGGCAGAATAATTTATTTTCAGACAAACGCCGTGGTTTTTCAACCTCCGTCTGTTTGTACAAAAGCTGTATTAGCGTATAAATATTCGACCTTTTCTTTATGCTTCAGTTCTTCAGTGGCCATTTTCAAGAGCATATCTTTGATTTCACCATCCGGATGAAGAGAGGCGAGCCCTTTGTAAAAATTGTACGAATTAAGCTCTCTTTCCGCGGCGATAAGATACACGTCTTTGCTTTCCATATTATCTTTAACTTCCGGCGAATGAAGATATTCCGCGATTTTGTAATTAGTTACTTCATCGCTTTTTGTGGCGTTCGCTATAAACTTTTCCTGCCGATAACGCAACAAATATTCTTTATGTTTTTTTTCCTCTCCGGCCAGGTAAACCAGAGTATCTTTTGCCGATTTATCCGTAACTATTCCGGCAAGTTTCAAATAAAACTGATTTGCCTCTTCTTCATTGGCAATGGCTTTTTCAATTATGGAATCAAGATTCGCGTCTTTCATATTAACCTCTCCTTTTGTTAATAACCGGTTCCCGACCGGTTTCTCATACTCGTCAGGATCCGCCGTAGCCAACGGATACTTTACCGCTTTCTACAATTACCGGCACTTGGCGTCTCCCACCCGATAATTCAAGCATCTCCACGAGTTTTTCCGGAGTGTTCTTTACATCATGATAAATCGCTTTGTCTTTCCATGCCGCCCGGGCTTTATCCGTGTAGGGTCAGCCGGCCTTTCCATAAATTATGATTTTATCCGCCATGGTTTTTCCTCTCTTTTAGTATTCGGTTAAAACGGATAGGCCTCTTTCGCCGACTAAGATAATGCGTGTGTGTGTCAGCCGTGTGGCAATGATTTTGGATACTGCCTGCATGACTTTAAATCCTAAAGCGCAATCTTCGTCTATTAATTCACGTAATTTAAAAGCGTCAAAGGCGATAAATTTTGTGTCGTCAAGACAGCGGGCGGCAAGCGTGTAAATATACGGTTCCACAACAGCCGACCAGCCCATTGTTTCGCCTTTGGTAATGATGTCCACGGTAACCTGCAT
>JAFGKC010000206.1 GCA_016928765.1 Syntrophaceae bacterium | reverse complement strand
CGTGAAACGGTAACGCACGCTAGGCACGGAAAGAATAATGGATAAATCATATTCTCTTTCCAATCTTTCCTGCACGACATCCAGATGCAAAAGCCCCAAAAAACCGCAGCGAAAACCCTGTCCTAGCGCGGCGGAGGAATCTTTTTCGTAAATGAATGAAGCGTCGTTAAGTTTATATTTTTCCAGAGAATCCGCCAGATCCTGATAATCGTCGGAAGCAATGGGATAAATAGAAGCAAAAACAACAGGTTTTACCTCCTTGAATCCCGGCAGAGGCTCTGAGCAAGGTTTGTTTTGCAGTGTAATAGTATCACCCGTGCGCACGTCGGCCACTGTTTTTACGCCGGCGATAATGTAACCAACTTCGCCAGCATAAAGTTTTTCACGTTTTGTACGTTGTAAAAGAAAATGCCCGACTTCTTCCACTTTATAGGTAGAGTTGTTGTACATGAACTTTATAATGTCACCGCTTTTCAGCGTTCCGTCAAAGACGCGGCAGTGAATAATCGTGCCGCGGAAAGGATCATATTGCGCGTCAAAAATCAGCGCGGCCAGAGGATTATCCTCGTTTCCTGTGGGTGGAGGGATGCGTTTAACTATGGCTTCGAGTATTTCTTCAATTCCTATTCCTTCTTTGGCGGAACATTTTATATGGGTATCGTGATCGAGGCCTAACTCGGAATCAATTTGTTCCAGAACACGGTCAACATCGGCGGAGGGAAGATCGATTTTGTTTATTACCGGGATAATTTCGAGATTGTGTTCCATGGCCAGATACAAATTGGCCAGTGTCTGCGCCTGCACACCCTGGGCGGCATCGATAATCAGCAGAACGCCTTCGCACGAAGCGAGCGAGCGGGAAACTTCATAAGAAAAATCAACATGCCCGGGAGTGTCGATCAAATTAAGAGTATATTGATTTCCGTCTGAGGCCTTGTAAGGCAGGGATATGGCGTTACTTTTAATCGTGATGCCCCGTTCCCGTTCAATGTCCATATTGTCTAGGATCTGATCCTTGAAAGTTCTTTCATCGGACACACCGGTAAACTGAATCAGCCGGTCGGCCAAAGTTGACTTGCCATGATCTATATGCGCGATAATGCTGAAGTTTCTTATATTTTTCATATTGTATATGTTAAAAAAAGCCCTCCAAATAACTCGGCGGGCTTTTATGGTAAATATTTTCCGTTAATTTAGGCAAGTTTTTTCATAAGTTCTTCGGAAACTTCCTTTACGCCCTTGCTGCCGTCAACAGCAATGACTTTAGTTCTGTCTTTAAAATAATTAACGGCGGCCAGTGTGCCGGTTTTGGTATCATAATAGATGCCGTGGCGTTTATCAATGGCTCCAGTATCCTGGTCATCGGCGCGCGTGGATAAATCTTCACAGCCGCAAACGCGACAGACGGTTTTGCCTTCGTGTTCATGCGGCTTGATGGCATCGATATAAATATTGTTGGGGTGGTTGTTGTCCATCTTGCAAAGCCGGCGTCCCATGATGCGTTTTTTTGCCGTGTCTCTGTCCAGGTTTATTTCAATTACATAATCCAGATTTATTTTTTCTTTTTCTAGCGCGCTCCATAAAGCTTCGGCCTGCACTAAATTGCGGGGGAAGCCGTCTAAAAGCCAGCCTTTCGCGCAGTCGTCTTCCTTCAAGCGGTTCAGAATCAT
Source organism: Syntrophaceae bacterium (assembly GCA_016928765.1). GTDB lineage: Bacteria > Desulfobacterota > Syntrophia > Syntrophales > Smithellaceae > UBA4810. The sequence goes on along the minus strand of JAFGKC010000206.1, from coordinate 6,693 downwards.
GGGAATAGTAATATCGTCTGGGACAAGCTCGCCGCGGTCGATATAAGCTTTTGCTTTTTCTCCCAGCGGGGTTTTTTTTGAAATGTTTTGCCGAAAAATAACGCCCGTTTCAATGTGCGGTACGCCGTATTTCTTCTGAACGATAGCTCCCTGAGTTCCTTTACCGCTGCCATTGGGGCCAAAAATTAAAATGTTCACGTTGATGCTCCTTTCGAAAATATTGAAGTGCGCCTCTTATAATGTATTGTCCGTTTTTTAGCAATGATAAAAGATAAGCGGCCAATTTTTGGATATTTTAAAAATGCCCGATGATTGCGCAGAAAAATCAAGTATTATTAATTGCTTTTCTTGACTTGCGACTTAGCCGCTTTGGGGTCGGATAATTCTTTTATCTCTTTGGTGATAATATCCGCTTTTGCTGAATTTTGCGGAAAATAATTCAAGGCTTCCTTAAAATGGAAAAGGGCGCTTTGAGTTTTTTTATCGTTTTTGAAGTAAAGGCCAAAATGATAATGCGAATCCCCCGGATAATCCAGTTTTCCGTAAGACATGGCTATATGATAATTTATATCGACATCATCCGCGGGCGCGTATCTGACCGCCAGAAAATTATTCAAGGCGCTGCGGTAATTTTCCAAAGCAAAATAAGCTTTGCCCAAAGCCAGTTTAATTTCGTCATCGTTATTATCAATATTTGCCGCTTTTTGAAGATTAATTCTGGCCTGCTCAGCGTTGCCCGTTTTTAAATATATCAGCCCGGTTTGTTTCAAAACATCTTTATCAGAAGGCGCCAGGCTCAAAGCTTTTTGCAGATGAACCAGAGCGGCGCCTGATTGGCCCAGTTTGTCTTTGGTTATGGCCAGCGCGTAAAGTAAATCAACATTATTTGGTTCCTTGGTTAAAGAAGAGCTTAGTTGTCTTTGCCTGAGATTGAGTTCTGCCATACTTAAGGGGAGCAGCGCCTTCATCCTGTTCAGATTGCCGATGATATTGTCTTTGCCGGGTTGGGTATATTGTGTAAGCAGAAGCCCTTCCAGATAAAAAATGCGCTCGTCAGTTCCCGGGTGCGTGCGCAGATAGGAAGGAATGCTCCTGGAAAGAAACTCATGTCGTTTAATAAGACGTAAAAAAGTTACCGCTGCTTCGGGATTGTATCCAGCATCAGAAAGATAATTTATGCCCAAACGGTCGGCTTCTTCTTCGTGTTCGCGCTGATATTTGAGCGTTAAGCTTCCCGCGCCGGCCATAGAGAAGGCGGCAATGGCCGCTGTTGCTTCACCGCCTCCGCCCAGAAATGCCGCGGCAATGATGGCGGCCAAAGCGGCAATATTTAGTTTTGTCGATTTATCCACAATGCTCGCGATATGTCTTGCGTTAGCATGACCCAATTCGTGAGCGATAACTCCTGCCATTTCCGCCTCTGTATCCACCGCGCTGATTAATCCTTTATGGATGTAAATATAGCCGCCGGGAGTCGCAAACGCGTTTATCGCGGAACTGTCAACAATAGAGAAAGTATAGTTAAATGGGGCTTTTTTACTTTGTGTCAAAACACGATTGCCGATTTGCGTTATATAATCGTTAAGTTGTCTGTCTTTGATTAGAAAATTATTTTCATTTAACTTGTCGTAAAATTCCTTGCCCACTTTTCTTTCATCTTCCAGCGTGAAAGCCGCCAGGCAAGTGTTGGCAAAAAATAAACTAGCGATTATTGCCGCGAATAAAGATTTGTATTGATTTTGCATAATTTTACGCATAAAAAAACTTTCTAATTACGGGACTTTTTTATATTATATTTTTTAAGTTATTATCGCAAGACAAGCTTTTAAAACAAACAGGCAGTTGTAAATATTTAAAATATGAACAGAAAAATGATTATAACTATTGACGGGCCGGCCGGGGCCGGAAAAAGTACCGTTAGCAAGGCGCTGGCTGAAGAACTCGGATATCTGTACTTGGACACAGGTTCGCTTTATCGGGCGCTGGCGTATAAGGCTTTAGAAAATAAAATACCCATAGACGATGAAGCAGCATTAGTCAATTTATGCTCGCGAACAGAGGTGGACTTAAAAAATGTCGGCGGCAAAATGAAAGTCTACCTTGATGGTGAAGACGTGGGTGCAAAGATACGAACACAGGAAGTAGGATCAGCCGCGTCAAAAATATCCGCATATGCCACAGTAAGGCAATACCTTCTCAGCCTGCAGCGGCGGGCGGGCGACCAGGGAGGGATTGTGGCGGAAGGCCGGGACATGGGAAGCGTGGTTTTCCCGGACGCGGATTATAAATTTTATCTTGATGCAAATACGGATGAAAGAATAAAAAGAAGACTCACCGAACTTTTATCTAAGGGAACATCCGCCGAATACCAAAATGTACAAAAAGAAATGATTGCCAGGGATCAGCAAGATAGCAAAAGGCAGCACTCTCCTTTGAAGGTGCCGGAAAAAGCAATAATAATTGATTCCACAGTCTTATCGCCAGCCCAGGTTGTGGATGAAATTCTCAAATATGTTTCGACAAAATAATAATGAATATAGAATAATACATGCGAAATAGCCCTTTGTTTTTAGGTTGCTATTTGACTTTCAGTGTGTTAACTTCCAAAAATTACAGCGATTTATAAAAACAGGGGGTATTTGTTTAATGGTTAACAATAACAACACAAACCTAACACAAGAAAAGGAGGTTGACGCTAAATTTTCGGATAAAGACTCAGCCAAGCATTCGTCTCAGGCTAAAGAAGATATCATGGATTTCAAAGAGCTCTACGAACAAAGTCTCAATCAAATTAAGTACGGTGATATTGCCCGCGGCAAAGTAGTGCAGATTGCCAACGAAATGGTTATGGTTGATGTCGGCTGGAAAACAGAAGGTTTTATTCCCGCGGCGGAAGTAAAGGACGCGCAGGGAAATATCAACATTTCGGTGGGTGACGAAATTGAAGTTTTTATCGATAAGAGAGATTCGGATGGAAATCTGATTTTATCAAAAAATAAAGCGGCTAAACTCAAGGTTTGGGATGAAATTAAAAATGCCTGTGAAAACAATATCCCCGTTAAAGGCAAGGTTGTTGAAAAAGTCAAAGGAGGACTTTCTGTAGATATCGGAATTATCGCGTTTCTTCCCGGTTCCCAGGTTGACGTTCGTCCGGTAAAAGATCTGGATAAATTTGTAGGCCAGGAAATGGATTTCAAGATATTGAAATATGACCGGAAAAGAAGCAACGTGGTTTTATCCCGGCGTTCCATTGTGGCCTCGGAAAGAGAAACGGAAAAAAAGGATATTCTCAGCACCATTCAGGAAGGTTCTGTTGTTGAAGGTATTATAAAAAATATCACGGATTACGGCATCTTTATTGATCTGGGCGGCATTGACGGATTGCTTCACGTGACCGATATTTCCTGGGGCAGAATCGCCAAGCCTTCGGATAATTTTCATAAGGGTGACAAATTAACAGTCCGTGTCCTCACATTTGACCGCGAAAAAGAAAGAGTTTCTCTGGGGTTGAAGCAGTTAACGGATAATCCCTGGGAACACATTACTGACAGATATCCCGTTGGTTCAATCACGGAAGGCAAAGTTGTCAATCTGACTGACTACGGCGTGTTTGTGGAACTGGAAACCGGAGTTGAGGGATTGGTACATATTTCAGAAATGTACTGGACCCGCGAAATAAAGCATCCTTCAAAAGTATTAAATGTTGGCGATACGGTAAAAGTCGTGGTTTTGGATGTGAATCCGGAAGCGAAAAGGATTTCACTGAGCCTGAAACAGACAGCACCCAACCCCTGGGAAAAACTTAAAGAAAAATATCCGGAAGGAACGGTAGTTAAAGGGGTGGTAAGAAACATTACGAACTTTGGCGTGTTTATCGGAATTGAAGAAGGTATTGACGGCCTGGTTCACGTTTCTGATATTTCCTGGAAGCACAGAGTTGCTCATCCTTCTGAATATTTCAAAAAAGGCCAGGAAGTGGAAGCGGTAGTAGAAAAAGTTGACGTGGAAAATGAGAAATTTTCTCTAAGCGTAAAAAAGCTGGAAAAAAATCCCTGGGATGAATTATCTCAGAAATACGCGCCCGGCAGCGTGGTTACCGGCAAGGTAACCAACTTTACCGATTTCGGTATTTTTATGGAAATTGAAGAAGGAATTGAAGGCCTGGTGCATATTTCCGAAATCAGCCAGAAGCGCGTCAAGTCTTCCTCGGAGCTCTACAAGGTGGGTGATGAGGTATCGGCGGTTGTCAAAAGCATTGATCCCAAAACAAAAAAAATAAGATTAAGCATAAAAGAAATGGAAGCTCCGGCGCCTCCCGCGTCATCTTCATCTTCTCCTAATCAGTATATTAATAATAAAGAAAATCTAGGTTCTAATCTCGCGCAGGCACTGGCGGAAGTAAAGATAAACAATCAATCCAAGGGCGATTAAAAAATGAGAAAACATCCGGTGATTTTGGGTATGGCCATCCTTTTTGTTATGGCCATACTCTTTTATGTGTTTTTTTACAAAGCTGGTTCCAGCGCGGGTAAAGTTTCAACTTTCACATCGGGCAACAAGATAGGTGTGGTCAGCGTTGACGGGCTCATAAATGATTCCCTAAAAATTGCCGAACAGCTTGATGAATTCGGACGCGACAGTTCAATTACCGCTGTTATTTTGCGCGTGGATTCTCCCGGAGGAGGCGTGGCCGCGTCGCAGGAAATCTATGACGCCGTTGTGGAACTCAAAAAAAAGAAAAAAGTTGTCGCGTCCATGGGTTCGATAGCGGCTTCGGGTGGATTGCTGGTAGCCTGCGCCGCTGATCAGATTGTCGCCAATCCGGGCACGATTACAGGCAGTATTTCGGCTATCATGCAGTTTGCCAATTTTGAGGAATTGCTCAAAAAAATCGGATTGAAATCATCCGTGGTGAAAAGCGGCAAATATAAAGATATCGGTTCGCCTCTCAGGGACATGACGCCGGAAGAGAGAAAAATCATCCAGGAATTAGTGGATGACATTTATAATCAGTTTATCGATGTTATTATGAAAGACCGTAAGCTGTCTCGTCAAAAAGTTCTGGAAATCGCCGATGGGCGTGTGTTTTCGGGGCGCAAAGCGAAAGAATACGGGCTTGTCGATCACCTGGGCGATATGGGTTACGCCGCGAAACTGGCCGTTGAGCTCGCGGGAAAATCCGGGAAATATGACTTGGTTTATCCCCGTAAAAAACGCGCGTCGGTTTTTGATTATTTGGTAGAGAGCGCCGCGAATCAGCTGAGCGATTCGCTCAATGAAAAAATGGAAACAATGAGCGGCGTTAGTTATTTATATTATCCTTTCAGATAAAGGGTGGTTTCTATGATGATGACAAAAAGCGATTTGATAAAAAAGCTGCAGGAAAAATTCGGAACCTATACATATCGGGATATGTATCAGGCCGTAAACATCATATTTGATTCTATGGCTGAAGCGCTTCAAAAAGGCGAACGCATTGAGATAAGGGGTTTCGGTAATTTTACTATTCGGGAAAGAAAACCGCGAACAGGCCGCAATCCCAAATCGGGCGCGCCGGTTGAGCTTCTGGAAAGAAAAGTTCCTTTTTTTAAAACGGGGAAAGAACTTCGTTTGATGGTAGATAATAAAAGATGAGCTACAAAACAATCATTCTGGAAAAGAAAAATGGTTACGCCATTGTGAGATTAAATCGGCCTCACGAGATGAACGCGATTTGTAAAGATATGCGCTTGGAGCTGTATAGTGTTTTTTCAGAGATGGAGGCGGATTCATCTGTTAAAATAATCATTTTGACCGGCGGAGAATTTATTTTTTCCGCGGGAATGGACATAAAAGAAATGACCAGTCTTCGCTCTGAAGAAGGTGATGATTTTCTGGAATCCATGATGCGCTACCTGAAAAAAATTTACTCCTGTAAAAAACCGGTTATTGCCGCGGTGGGCGGACTCGCGTTGGGCGGCGGTTTTAATCTGGTGACTATTTGTGATTTAGTTGTCGCCTCGGAAAGCGCGATTTTTTGTCACCCGGAATTGAAGTTTGGTTTTAATCCGTTTTTTTATCCGTTAAGCCAGATTGTCGGGATAAACAAAGCCAAAGAGATAGTTATGCTGGGCGAGCCGATAGGCGCCAATGAAGCTTTGAACATTGGCCTGGTTAATAAAGTTGCCTCACCGGAGAAATTTATGCAGGTAGCTGAAAATATGGCGACTGAAATGGCAACCCGTTCTTCCAAGGCGCTGGAGGAGCTGAAAAACCTCTGCTCCATTGTGCCGCGTATGGATAAAATAGCGGCTTTGGATATTGAATCATCGATATGTTCCTTACTGTTTGCGCGAGAAGAAAGAAAAACGCAAATGGAAGAACTGTTGTCGCAGCAGAAGATGAAAAAACGGCAAAAATAAGTTCAGAGCAAAACTTCTTATTATTAAACCAGCACAATATTATACATTGTCCCAATCGCTTCCCGGTGCGGCGAAGTCTTTAAGCTGATCCCGTCGTTTTTTGTGTTGGAGTTTTTTCAGCGCCTTGGCTTCAATCTGGCGGATTCTTTCACGGGTAACGCCCATCATATCACCCACTTCTTCGAGCGTGAAAGGACCGTAATTACAGGCAACCCATGTGCAGTTCAGAAAAGCCTCGTTTTTAAGGCGCCATTCACAGGTGGTATCTGTGCAGATTTCACTGATTAAAATT
>JAFGKC010000205.1 GCA_016928765.1 Syntrophaceae bacterium | reverse complement strand
CCAGAGCGCATGCTAACCCGTAAACTGCTGCAACATTAAGTATTTAACAATGATTTTATAAAACATATTTCCCGGACAGTGGCAAGATAAAAACCCTGACGCGAAAAAAAGGAATTTGCTTAGCGGCGGGAAAATATACGGGTAAAAATCAGACGGCTGAAAGTTGAGGAGTTGCGCATAAAATCAACAAAGGGACGAAAGTGTGATATTCGCTTTCCGCCGGGGTTGTAGTTGACGCGCACCGGCACTTCAATGACCGGAATCCCTCTTCTTTTGGCCGTCACCAGGATTTCTACCTCAAACTGAAAACGGCGCGCCTTAGTACCCAAATGCAAAGCTTCCGGCAGGGGATAAATCCTCATGCCGCTTTGCGAATCAGAAAGAGCGGGGCCGCCGGATACCCAAACCCAAAAATTGGAAAACTTCCGGCCAAAACGGCTCGTCCAGGGAACATGCTCGCCTGCCGCATATATTCTTTTGCCCACCACAATCGGCCTTATCCCGTCGGGAAGAGCGCCGATAAGCTTTCGCGCGTCCTTTGGATAATGCTGTCCGTCAGCATCAATGGTAATCGCCATATCTGCCACCTTTGCGGCAGCGGCAAAGCCGCTCAATATCGCCGCGCCCTTGCCCGTATTTTCCTTATGCGTAACAATATCTATTCCCTGAATTTTTTTTAATTCCCGCGCTGTATCATCTGTCGAACCATCATTGACAACGAATACCGGATAACCCAAAGCTTTAGCCTGAGTTACAACTTCCCTCACTGTTTTCTCATGATTATAAACAGGAATGACGATAACCAATCGTTTAGTAGGCTTTGACCGCGACAGACGGGCTTTCTTGGTGACAGTCACAATTATTCCATTTCCGGTAAAAATGCCACCGCCCATGTCCCCGGGCCCATGTGCGCCCCCGATGTTAAAGACAGGGGCTGTAAAATAATTTCTGCCTGCGGGTAAAGCTGCCCGATGAGCTTCTTGACTGTTTTGTTCACCCAGTCGAAGTTATCGGAATACTCAAGCATAATCAAAGCGCGGGAATCTTTTTGCAGAGATGCTGCAAGTTTCTCCTGCGCCATTTTCAGTTGATCTGCCTGATTTCTTACCACGCCCATCTTCTTGGCTCCTTCCGGTTGGGGAGATATCACCGGTTTCATTTTCAGCATATCGCCGAAAAAAGCGCTGGTCTTTGAAAGACGGCCCCCCGCCGCGAGATATTGAAGCTTATCCAGAAATACATATTCTTCACATGCGCTGATAGCTTTTTGCACGAAAGCGTGAGTTTTTTCCATATCGCTTGTCTGCGCCAAATAGCGCGCCGCCGCCAGCGCGGTGAGACCTAATCTGCCGGATGCCGCGCCCGTATCAATGATAAAAAATCTGTTTTCTTTATCATGAGCTTTTTTCCAATCCATGGCCACATTGTAATTTCCGGTAAAAACCGAGCCTACGCATAAATACAAAACCTTTTCAAAGCGCGCCAGAGCAGCCTGGTAAAATTGATGCCGCTCATACACCGAAGCCTGCGACGTCGAAACTTTTATTCCCTGGCGCATCGGGCCGTATAATTCTTCCGGCTGATAGTAAGTTTCCGGCATGCATTTATCACCCACCGTCAGATAGCTGTTGAGCAGCGTGATACCGTATTTTTTCGCGTCAGCCCTGGTTACGGAGCCGGCCGCGTCGGTCATAATGTTCATCTTCTGACCGGCGCTCGCGTTCATAAACTCCTTTATTTGCGCGCCCAGATTATCTTCTTCCCAGTGCAGCATGCTGCCCAGGCCGGCCACCTGCCCTTTTACTTTTTCGGCATTTTCCGTGTGCAGGTGTATTTTATAAACATCGCCTTCCGGTATAATTACCGTGTTGTCCTGTCCTTTAGTTATCTCCAACAGTTTTTCCGGAGAAGAATTTTTTGCCTCGACAACAAAATCCACACAGTAACCATTTTCCATTTCCTCGCGGAAAGAAGAGGAAATGCTTAGGCTGTTTTTAAATATTTCCGTTACCGGCCGGTAATGATTCGAGATTCCCGCCAGCGCATAAAAAAATCCTTCAAAGAAAATATACATGCCAAGGGCGCCGGCATCTACTACTTGCGCCTCTTTCAGCTTGGGAATCGTCTCTTTTGTTTCATGTACTGCCTTTTCCAAACGATGCAAAATCTTTCTTACCGCTTCTTTATCCGCTACAGGCCCAGCGGCGGGTAAAACTTCTGCCAATGCGTCAAACAAAGTCAGCATTGTCCCCGCGCAGGGATCAGAAACAGCTTTCCATGCCCCATGGCTTCCTTCTTTAGCCTTAGCGGCAAGATCAGCCAGAGAATCCACCATATAAAAAAAAGAAAAAAACCGGGAAGCGATATTGCCGGAGTTACCTCGCGCGGAAAAAAGAAGCTGCTCCGTAACTTTTTTCTTGTCAGCTTCCGCCGCGCGCAGAGGATAAAGGCTGATAGATAAATTGCGTCCCGTATCGCCATCAGCAACGGGAAAAACATTTATCGCGTCGAGCAAATCCGCCCAAGCGGCGACACGTTCCGCCCCGGTCACAAAAGAATCTTTCAGCAGTTTATCCATTTAAAATCCCGTCGCTTTTTTTATTTCATCCGGTATCGCGAAAAGAGTTTCCATCTCTGGAACCTTTACCGTTACCTGTTCTGTCCGGCCGCGCGCGCAAATTTTACCGCTGGTCGCCAGCCTGATTTCAAAATCAACGACAATTTTGATGTTAACATCCACAAGAGTGGCCTTACATATTATTTCATCACGATGGCGCAGAGGCAGGATATGTTTGGTGGAAGTTTTGATGATAGGAAATATTAATCCATGTTTTTCATAATAGGAATAGAGATCAACTCCATGATGATCAAACAGCGCCGCGCGCGCGATTTCAAAATAATTCAGGTAATTGCCGTGCCAGACAATCTGCATGGGATCCAGATCAAAAAAAGGCACGCTGATTTTCACTTCAAAACTATTTAACTTGTTTTTCATCTTTTTTACAACCTGAAAAAGTCAGAATATCTGATCGCCGCGCACATTTTTTCAATATCTTTATCCAGCGGCCGGTCTTCGGTCAGCGGCGCGCTGATTAAAGAGATTTTTTGCGCGGTTTTGGCCAAAAGCGGCCTGGTGTTGATGTTTTTCCTTAAGTGACAGGCCTGGGCCGCAGCCATCAGATGAATAGATAAAGTGCGTTCGGTAAGCGTGCAGACCCTCTCCGCGTCCCGTGCGGCAATCGTGCCCATGCTGACCTTGTCCTGGTTATGCGATTCGGTGGAACGGGAAAAGGACGCCGCCGGCATAGTTAATTTCAAAGCTTCCGCCGCGAGAGCGGAAGACGCCAGGGACATGGCTTTAAATCCATGATACAAACCGTTTGATTTATCAGTAATGCCAACCAGATCGCCGGGCAATCCCCGGTTAAAAGCGGGGTGCACCAGAAGCATTACCTGCCGGTCGCACATATCGGCGACAGAGGCCAGAGCTGCCTTAAGGCCGTCCATGGCAAAGGCGATATGACCGCCGTAAAAATTACCGCCCATCAGCACCTGGCCGGTGGCTGGATCAAAAATAGGATTGTCGTTGGAACTGTTCGCTTCTATCTCCACCCATTTCTTTATCCACACAAGCGCATCATGCAAAACGCCGATTACCTGCGGCGCGCAGCGCAAAGAGTACGGGTCTTGCAAAGCTTCCAGCGCGTCATCCTCCAAATAACGCGCGGAAACATTTGCCTTTAAAAGACCGGAAATCTTGCCGGTGACATATCCTTGTCCAATAAAAGGTTTGGCCTCAGAAATTACTGGATGAAAATGATGCGCGTTGCCTTTGACACCGTGCACACTGAGCGCCGTCGCGTAAATCGCCGCGGACAAAATTCGCTCCGCTCTTTCTATGTTCATGGCAGCTATACCTGTCATCGTTGTTGTTCCATTGATCATGGAAAGCGGCTCTTTGGGTAAGTATTTATAGGGCTTTAATCCGGCTTTTTTTAACGCTTTGGCTGTGGGCATTCTTTCCCCTTTATAAAATACTTCCCGGTCGCCCATCAGACAGGCGCCTACATAAGCCATCGGCGTCAAATCACCGGACGCACCAACTGATCCTTCAGCAGGTACCACCGGCGTTATTCCTTTATTAAGAAAATAAGCCATTTGTTTCAGCAGGCCGATAGAAACGCCGGAATAACCGCGCGCCAGACAAATAATGCGGCACAGCATCGCCGCGCGTGTCTCCTCGATACCAATTGGGTCGCCTGTTCCACAACCATGAAAACGAAAAATATTTATGCTGTTTTTCTTAACGGCCTCCATCGAGATACGGCGACCACATGATCGTCCGTAACCAGTGTTCACACCATAAACAGCTACTCCTTTATTTATTGCCTCAATCAAATATTTTTGAGTTTTACCCATTTTGCTTAAAAAGTTACTGTTTTTACTTATTTCCACTCGGAATCCATCTCGCGCAACAGCAATGATTTCTTCAATTTTAACATGGCCACCGTCAACAACCACGGCGGATTTTACTTTTTGCTTGCTCATTTCTCCTGATTTTCTCCTTTCGCTACCGGATGAAAAAACTATTCGCGCACGCGCGGTTTATAAGTTCCATCCGCCTTCTCTTTATCCATAACTTTTTTAAGCATTTTGAACATTTTGTAATTGGCGGGCTCTTCTTCGTAAAATCTGTCCCAGCAGTAATAATACATCTCCTGGAGCTTTTCCGGCGTCATCATTTTGGGCTGGAAAACAACCTTGCCACAGGTGTAATCATTCCAGTCATATGATATAATCCTACCAGCATTATGCAAATCGTCAAAAGTGCGCGTATGCACAAACGGCGTTAGAATGGTAAATTCTGCCATATCCAGTTCGATATCCAGCAAAAAGTCCATCCATTTTTTGATATAATCTTCAGTGTGATAATCCAATCCCAGCAAGATACTTCCCTCAACAGCAATACCATAATCATGGTAGCGTTTAATTCGCTCGCGAATGAAATCGGACGAATCAAAAATCGTTTGATAAACAAACCAGGCGCCTGCCTGCGCCGCCAGATCAAGCACTTTATCATTATCTTCAATCGGATGAGAGCACCATTTCTTTTTTAGCGGAATCATTTCCTTAAAAAGACCGATTTCCCAATCTTTATCCTGCGCCAGAGAATTATCCACGATAAAAAGCCGGTTATTGTCGATGTTGGCAAGCTCTTCTACAACTTTGTCATATGGACGGGGCCGGAATTTTTTACCTCCCAAAAACCGGGTGCAACATGGATAGCAATTAAACCGACAACCCCGCGAGGCATGCATCAAATCGACCATCTGCACGCCGCGGTAATTGTAAAGATCACGCTTTAAAATGCCGCGCCGCGCGGTTCCCACGCTTTCAATAGGGGGAAAATCCCACATATAGTTATAGACTTTCTGCAATTTCCCTTCTTTAAAGTCTTCAAATACCCGCTCTAATCTTCCCTCGACTTCTCCCAAAAATACGGAGTCAGCGTGTTCCTGCATTTCTTCCGCGTGCAGCATTGTGGCGATGCCGCCAAAAATTACTTTAATCCCTTTTTTCCGGAAAGCGGCGGCAATTTCCCACCCGCGTTTTATCTGCGCCGTCAGCATCATCGAAATGCCGACAAAATCCACGGACTCATCAAAATTTATTTCCTGCACGTTTTCATCGACAAATTCTACATCAACATAATTCGGCAGCGCCGCGGCCATCACCACCGGACCATGCGGCGGCAGGGTAAATCTTGTTTGTCTGTCTAGTTTCTCCCACTTGGGATAAATCAATTTAAATTTCATTACTCTCCTTTAACATATTTATTTTGTAATTTCTCTGCCCACAATAATTTTCATGATTTCGTTGGAACCAGCCAGAATGCGCGTGGCGCGGATATCGCGCCAGGCACGGGCTATCGGATATTCTTCACAATAACCATAACCGCCGAAAATCTGCAAACAACGATCGGCCACACGGCAGGCCATTTCGGTAATCCAGAATTTCGCCATGGAAACATCGGCAACCACCGTGTTTTTCTGCCAGTGCTCTACAATCAATTTGTCCACAAAAGTCCTTCCGATCCTTACTTCGGCGGCCATTTCCGCCAGCGCAAACTGCGTGTTCTGATAAGCGCTTAAAGTCTTGCCAAACACTTCCCGCTGCCGACAATAACGTATCGTTTCTTCCAACATGAACTCCGCCGCCGTTTGCGCGCCCAGCGTGCAAATCAAGCGTTCCTGCTGCAAATTAGTCATCAATTTTTTAAATCCCGTTCCCTTTTCACCTAAGCGGTTTTCTTTGAGAATACGGCAATCGGCAAAAAACAGCTCCGCCGTATCCTGGCTGCGCCAGCCGACTTTTTTAAGCATTCTTCCCTTTTCAAATCCCGGGGTACCTGCCTCCACAATAAACAAATCCACGGCGGCATGGGGATTATTTTCTTGCGGATCTTTGGCTGCCACAATTACTAAATCACAATTGACACCATTACTGATGAAAGTTTTCTGCCCATTGAGAATAAAATAATTTCCATCCGCAACCGCCGTTGTTTTTATTCCCGCCACGTCAGAGCCAGTCTGCGGCTCCGACATAGCAATGGCCATAAGGATATCCCCGTTAACACATCCAGGCAGGTACTTATTTTTCTGCTTCTCCGTGGCAAATTGCACAATGTAAGGCACTACCACATCGCTGTGCAGTCGCGCGGACAAACCATAAAAATTGGCGCGTGCCATCTCTTCTATCAGGATTGCAGAAAAAAGAAAATCAGCTCCTATTCCCCCGTATTGCTCTGGAACAGCAGTGCACAAATAGCCCTGTTCTCCTAATTTCTTCCATGCCCAGCGTGGCACGATACCATTTTCCTCCCATTCTCCTATGTGGGGATTTATTTCTCTGGCCAGAAACTTGCGAAAACCTTCGCGAAAAATTATATGTTTTTCCTGATAAGGTACTATTTTCATGTCAAATCATTATTATCAATCAAAATATTCAAATCAGTTTTGTAGCTGGTATTCTCAAACGATATTTGTTCTTACAAAACAACTCAGGGCTCATTTTTTGTAAAAAAAGGAAATGCAGAATACGCCTATGATAAATTTTCTTCAAGTCGTTTTTTTAAAATTCTTTTTAACACTTTTCCCGATTGATTGCGGGGAAAATCTTCAACAAATATCACCTTCTTCGGAATTTTATAATAAGCTATTTTATCAGACAGGGAAGTTATTATCTCGTTTTCGGAAAGCTGCTGCCCTTTTTTCAAAATTACATATGCCGCTACCACTTCTCCTCTTTTTTCATCCGACATTCCCACCGCCGCCGCTTCTTTGACCTCAGGCAGCGATTGAATCACCCGTTCCACTTCCGCCGGATAAATATTCTCGCCGGAAGAAATAATCATCTCCACTTTTCTTCCAACGATGTAAACAAAACCATCATCATCGCGCATTCCCATATCACCGGTATGAAACCAATTGTTCTTCAGCGCGGAAACAATCGTGCCTCCTTTGCGCCAATAGCCAGCAAAAATATTGGGGCCCTGCACGATAATTTCACCAGGCTCGTTCGACGGCAGATCTCTTCCCTGTTCATCCACAATACGTAAATTTACATGAAATACTTCCTTGCCGACTGAACCGGCTTTTGTAATGGAATCCTCCAAATCAAGAGAAGTCAGCCGCCCTGTCTCCGTTAATGCGTAACCCTGAACGAAACCGACATTCTTCTCTTCCTGATATTTTTTTATTATCGGCAAGGGAATGGGCGCGCCACCGGAAATAAAAAAATGAACATGAGATAAATCAGCCTCTTTCCATTCCGGCGCCTCAGTCATCATCTGAAACATTACCGGCACAGCAAACATGTAATTTATTTTTTCTTTGCAGATGGTTTTGAGTACATCGGAGGCATTATAAAAGCTGCTGATGACAATGCTTCCTCCGGCGTAAACAATCGGCGTTACGGAAGCGGCCAGCGCGCCGATATGGAAAAGCGGCGCAACCACAAGCGACTTGTAAGAGCGATCTACCCCGTAACCCAAAAGCGAATGAATGGCGCCGAACAAAATATTCTGATGCGTGAGCACCGCGCCCTTAGGATCACCTGTAGTACCGGAAGTGTACATAATAAACAATGGGTCTTGCAGATCGACCTCCGCCGTCTGCAGCATTCCTCTTTCGGAAACATTTTCCACAAAATTAACTAAATCTCTATCGCCTTCTATCAGATTCCGTCCGTGACCGATATACTCTTTTATGCCAAGCGCGTCTTTTCTTATCTCTTGCACTTTGTCCAAAAATTCCGCGGAATAAATCAATATCTTAGGTTCGGAATCCTTAAGAATATAAATAAGCTCAGGGACAGCCAGACGAAAATTCATCGGTACCATAATCGCGCCTGTTTTAGCGCAGGCAAAAAATATTTCCAGAAACTCGGAGCAATTGGACATCAAAAGGGCAACGCGGTCTCCCTTGGCAATTCCCAAATCATTAAGCGCATGAGCGGTTTTATTAACCTGCTCATTAAAATAACGGTTGGAAAGTCTCTTGTTTTTTTCAGTAAGAAATAGTTTATCAGGATGAATTATTGCTCTTTTGGTTATCCACTCGCCGATATTCACTTTTCTATTCTCCTTCATCACTACGTCCGGCAAAAACCAGACAGGCATAAGTTCCGCCAAAGGAAATGCCGGAAAGCAAAGCATTTTTAATATCTGTTTTCTGTTTTTCTTTCATAACATAATTTAGAGGAAATACGGGATTAATCAAGCCTACCGTCGGGGGCAACATTTTTTCTTTTACAGACAAGGCTAGCGCGCAGGCGCGCATGCCACCGCCGGAAAAACTTTCACCTAAGGCGCCTTTTATCGCCGTCATAACAGGTTTATTTTTGTCCTCCGCAAATAATTTTTCATAAGCTCGCGCTTCTGCGGCATCCAGATCTTTGCCGCCGTTGGCCGCGGCGTAAACAGCGTCTATCTCGGCGGCAGTTACTTCCGAATTTTTCAAAGCGCGGGTAACTGCTTTTTCAATTCCCGCAGATTCACGCGGCCATTGGGTAGGGCTGCAAATAGATGATCCAAGGCCGAACCCCTTGATTTCACAATAATAATCGCTTCCTCTTTTCTGTGCCGATTCCATGCTTTCTAAACATACTATACCGCATCCTTCAGAGGCAACAAATCCGTTGCGCGTCTCATCAAAAGGCCTGCTGCCTTCCTGGCCACCTCCCGCTGGGGAAAGAGCATGGAAACGGGTGAGCGATTCATAGTAAAATTTTGACAAAATGTCCACACCTCCGGCCAGTATAAAATCCGCCGTGCCACGGCGAATTTCAGCAACAGCATAAGAAATAGCAATCTCCGCCGAAACAGCATAATGCGTAACCGTCGTGTTCACGCCGCGAAAACCCAACTCTATAGAAGCATGTCCGGCAGGCGCGTTCATGACCGTATTGGGCACCAAAATAGGGTTTGCCGCCGCCGGCCCCTGAGCAAGCAGATTTTCGGCAAACTGCACGGTCACATCAGTCGCGCCAAAGGCCGTGCCCAGAATAATACCGATGCGATCCCGATTATCCGCGTTAATCTGAATTTCTGCATCTTCCAGCGCCAGACGCGACGCGGCAACTGCCATGGGCGATATTTTATCCATCCGTCGCAGATTTTTTACAGAAATAAAATCCCGCGGTGAAAAGTTCGTCACTTCCGCGCCGAGATGCGAGGTAAAATCTTTAGTATCAAATGCGTTTATCTCACCAATACCGCATTCGCCGCCAAAGAGCCGCTGATAAAACTCATCTTTCCCGACACCCAAAGGCGTAACCATACCCAGTCCGCTGACCACAACCCGCTTTTTCATATCCCACTGTGATTTTTCAGCCATTTCGCGCGCCTCTTTCAGAATATTTGCCGAAGATAATAGTGGTGTTATTGCCGCCAAAGGCAAACGAATTGGAAAGAACCGCGCGCAAATTTGCTTTGCGCGTTCCTTCAGTAACGTAATCAAGATCACATTGCGGATCCTTTTTTGAATAATTTATTGTGGGAGGAATAAAACCATTTTGCAGCGCCAGCACGCTGACGATACCTTCCAGGGCGCCTGACGCGCCTAAAGTATGCGCGTGCATGGACTTTGTGGAACTTACAGGAATTTTATACGCGCGCCGGCCGAACACTTCTTTTATTGCCTTCGTCTCTGTAAGATCATTAACCGGTGTGGCAGTGCCGTGCGCGTTAATGTAATCAATATCATCAAGGGAAAGGCCGGCATCTTTCAATGCGGCCTGCATAGAACGAACAGCGCCCGAAGCTTTTTCATCCGGGGCGGTCATATGAAAAGAATCGCAGGAAATGCCATAACCCAAAATTTCGGCGTAAATTTTTGCCCCGCGCGCCAGCGCTTCGTCTAAAGGCTCCAGCACCATTATCGCCGCAGCCTCGCCCAGAGAAAGCCCTGCCCGTTCGCGATCAAATGGACGGCAGACATCCGGTTCCACGGATTGCAGGGCGTTGAAAGCCGCGTAGGTAATACGGCACATTGGTTCCACACCGCCGGCCAGCATAATCGACGCTTGATTACCCGCAATCAAGTCCCGTGCGTAGCCCAGAGCCGTTCCGCCCGCGGAGCAGGCCGTCATAAAAGTTGTTTTGGGACCAGCTAAGCCAAACGCGGAGGCAATCCGATCGGCGGAAGAAGCGCAATAAATACTGGAGAGCGCGGAAAACCGGGAACGGCAAGAACCATTCTTCAGTAAATAGCTGTAAAAATTTTCCGCTTCAAAGAGACCGCCTGCGCCGCCGCCAATGGCCACTCCCGTTTCTTCCTTTAATTGTGCGGGCACTGGATACAGACCCGCATCGCGCAGCGCTTCCAATGCCGCGGCAAAAGAAAACTGATCGGCGCGCGACATTCTTTTTAACGAATATTGGCTGGGTATGCAGTCGCGGGGAACAAAATCTTTTATCTGTCCGCCGTTTTTTGTGCGAAATTCTCTTGTGTCAAAAAGATCCAGCGGCCCGATGCCGCAAACACCTTCCTGGAGAGCGTTGTTGAAACCGGAAATGTTTTTCGCCAGCGCATTTATTGTGCCTAATCCTGTTACAACAATGCGTTTTTTTATATTCATGATCAATTAATACCAGAAGGTGATTTTTCACCACTATTATAATTTTGTGATTTTAAAACCGGCAGGAAAAAAAGTCAAGGATTTACACGTTTTATTGTGTTGATATATCTTTGTTTTTTAATCCAGTCATTATTATGAAATAAATAAAAAAGAGTGATTTTTATATATAAAAAAGCGGGAAATGGATAGCAATCCATTTCCCGCCCGCATGCGCACACAACCCGAAAATTATCACCCGTATAGCACTGTTGGCAAGAACAAAACAAGATCCGGAAAGGAGGTGAAAATAAACAAGGCGATTATCTGAATAATGAGAAACGGCAAAACACCCCGATAAATATGCCCCCATTTTATACCCTGAATCTTCATGCCGGCCAGATAAAAGAGCGCGTAGCCGAAGGGAGGAAGAAGAAAAGAAACCTGCAGGTACATCGCTATCATCATTACAAACCAAACCATATCAAAACCCATTAAACGCGCGATCGGCAAAAAGATCGGGAAAACAAGGAAAATCAAACCAACCCAATCAATGAAGCAACCCAAGATAACCAGAGAAATCATCATAATGAAGAACAGTCCCCATTTGCCTAAACCTAACGCGGTCAGCGTATCAATAATGGCCTTACCGCCGCCCATGCCCAAGAATATTCCCGTAAAGCAAGACGCGCCGACCATGATAATCATAACCATGGTGGTTGCTTTAGCTGTCTGGTAAAGGGTGGCCAGAAAATCCTGCCAGTTGAAACGACGGTAAATCAAAACTAAAAGAAAAGCTACCGTAGCGCCGATTCCCGCGGCCTGCGTGGGTGAAGCAAAACCAAAAAATATTGCCACGATAACACCAACAACCAATGCTAACGGCACAAGAGAATACATGGCGAAATCCATCAATCTGTCGCCAAAAGACATGAGCGATATTTCTTCTGCGGGAATAGGCGGCCCCATTTCAGGATTCAGACCGCAGCGAACACGTACATAAGTAGCGTAAAGAATCGCTATAAAAAGACCGGGGATAACAGCTGCCGCCAGAACATGGGTTAGCGACGTCCCGGCTGTATCAGCCATGACAATGAGCATGATGCTGGGGGGAATTATCAATCCCAATGTCCCGCCTCCGGCGACAATACCCATTGCCAATTCTTTTTGGTATCCGTAACGCAACAGCATCGGCCCTGTTAAAAGACCCACTGTGACAATCGACGCGCCCACAATACCGATACAGGCGGACAAAACAATGCAGACAGCCAAAACCGCTACGCCTAAACCACCGCGTGTGGCTCCCAGAAAAAAACGCAAAGACTCAAAGAGCCTATCGGCAATTCCGGAAATAGTCAGCAAATTACCCATCAAAATAAAAAGAGTAATGGCAACCAAAGTGAAATTTCCCATGATGCCGACAAAAATTCGATCCATAAAGGTGCTGAAAAACCCTGTCCCCACCATGAAAAGGCCAAACAATGTTCCCACTCCACCAAGAACAAAAGCCAACGGATGACCAAGGAAGAAAAAAACAATAACAGCTAAAAACATTAAAAGGGCAATTGTCGTCAAACTCATTCGAACACCTCCCCTGATATTTCAGATAATATGCGAACGGTTACAATCGATTTGATTACTTCTGAGATACCCTGTATTATCAGCAAAAAGGCGGCAAACGGAATAACAAATTTGATCGGATATACGACAGGCGCCCAAAAACTAATTGATGTTTCCGCAACTGACCACGATGTATAAAAATAACCCCATCCATAGTAAAGCCAGACCGAAACAAACGGGAAAAACAATAAAAGGTAGCAAATTATGGAAATAATCGCTTGCGCCTTTTGAGACAGAATGCTGACAAAAAGGTCTATACGCACATGGGACCCGTACAGCAATCCATAAGCGGCGCACAGCATAAAATGAGCGCCAAAAATAAACCTGCTGGATTCATCCACCCAGATTGGCGTGATATCCAGCGATCTGGTTACAAATTCAATAATAATGAGTATGGTCAAGGGCACTACCAGCCAGCAGAAAATCCTTCCTGACCATTCAATAATATTATCAAGAAAATTAGATAATTTAACTAAAGCCTCTCCGCCCATATTTTGCTCCTTTTTATGTAATTCGTTATCAGTTAATAATGTTTTGCCGCGGTTAAAATAATAATCCGCGGCAAAACACCATAATACTTATCTCAATTTAGGCAACTTGGGGTACTTTTTCGGATTACGCCCATGGGCGTATGGTTCCTGATACTCACGTGTGAGACTAAAATCTTTCATGTACTGAAAAATGGAAGTGGCAACCTTTTCAAAGTCGGGGTTTTTCTTGGATTCCGCTTCAATAAATTCCCAGACCCATTCTTCTATTTGGGCTAATTCCTTCTCGGAAAATTTGGTAACTACCGTGCCTTTTTCCTCGAACTTTTTAAGCGCAGCCGTGGAGTCCCATTCAGATTGAGAACTATAATAAGAAAGATTATCCGCTGCGGCAACTTCAATAATTTTCTTCAAATCAGGCGGCAGGGTGTTCCAGGCATCTTTGTTAATCATCACGCCTCCAGCCCCCGAAGGAATATTCCAACCGGGACCAATATTATATTTGGTAACTTCTCCCAAGCCAAGGCTTAAATCAACAGCAGGGGCATTGAAACTTGCGGCATCGATCTGTCCTGTAGCCAGAGCCTGCGCTATCTGAGCGGGATCTGTCATCACCGGGGTGGCCCCGGCTTTCGCCATAACGTAACCTGCCGCTCTTCCGGAGACTCTAATTTTTTTACCCTTAAGGTCTGCCAGATTTCTAATGGGCGTGCGTGAGCGTATTCCCGATCCGATTGATGCAACGCTCTGTACATAATAAATCACATTATATTTACCGTACATTTCATCATACAACTTTCGCCCGCCGCCATGAATATACCAGGTGATGACGTCGTACTGGGAAAACGCCATGGGCACTGTTCCTAAAAGGTCAAACGCGGAGTTTTTACCCTGCCAGTAACCAGGATAATCGATTCCCATCTCCGCGGCGCCTTTGGCGACTGTATCCAAAACAGCCATCGTGGGTACAAGTTCTCCCGCCGAATAAGCGGTAATCTGCAGACGCCCTCCGCTAAGCTCGTAAATATTTTTAAAAAGGCGCTTTTCTACCTGAGCAAAGGCTGTATACGACGGCCAAACAGAAACCGATCGCCATTTATATACCGTCTGGGCAAAAGCTGTAGATGCCAACATCACGAAAGCTGTGATGGCAGCCACAATTATTATAATTCCGTAGGTTTTTCTCATTACAAATACCCTCCTTTTCCAAAAAACGCTCTATTTTTAAATGTTATTTTAACTTTCATAATATCGCGACTATCTTCAAACAATTTTATATTTATTAGCTTCGGTCCTGTCTAAGTTTGACTTATCAAGTCTGACAGCCGAAACTAATTGTTTATTTTTTCCTTTCACAAAATATTACTTCAATAATTATCGCCACTCGCGCAGCATTGCTATTAAAAATTTGTCTTCTTACCAGTAAAGGTGCCTTTTAAAACCCCTT
>JAFGKC010000204.1 GCA_016928765.1 Syntrophaceae bacterium | reverse complement strand
TCCAGAATACAAAAATTATCTGGACGAACGCAGAAATCATTACGCGAGGATGTCAGACATTGCCTATAATATTTTAAAGGATGTTCCCTACCTTATGGTCAACAAAAGCAACGGCGCTTTTTATATGACAATTGTCATGAACGAAGCCGCGCTCAACAGCCGCCAAAAACTGCGCATCGAAAACCGGGAAGTAAGAGAATTTGTGGAAAATCTTACGAAAGAAACTATCGAGCACGATAAACGCTTTGTTTATTATCTGCTGGCCTCAACCGGCATTTGCGTTGTGCCTTTGACTTCGTTC
Source organism: Syntrophaceae bacterium (assembly GCA_016928765.1). Taxonomy (GTDB): domain Bacteria; phylum Desulfobacterota; class Syntrophia; order Syntrophales; family Smithellaceae; genus UBA4810. The sequence continues at coordinate 4,874 of JAFGKC010000204.1, read as the reverse complement.
TTTACTCCGCTTCTGGGTTTCCGCATCACGCTGCTGCACAAAGACGTGGGAGAATTTGAGCAGACGGTAAGAACCATAGCCGAAAAAATTACTGAATATATTAATTCGAGCAAATAGAATATTGCGGAAAAATAATTCTTTTTATTAAGCGCCGAAGGCAAAAATAGGCAGGCCGTATGGTTTTGAATATAACTCTTTTTATTTTGGGCATTGCTTTTTTGTGGGTAGGCACAAATGCCGTTTTGCGCCGCGTGCCTGTTCTGGCCGGATGGCTGCGCGTTTCTCCTCTGATCGTGACTGTTTTACTTTTGGCTGCCATGACATCTCTTCCCGAATTTTTTGTTTCTCTTTTTGCCTCCCTGCGCGGACAGCCTTCCGCGGCGGTTGGAAATATCGTTGGCTCTAACTTTGTAACGCTGACATTTGTGGCCGGCGTGTGCGCGCTGTGGCGGCCGATTGAAGTCGGGCCGACACTACGCACGCGGGAATCTAGCTGGATGGTTCTGGGAGCCGCATTGCTGCTCATATTTGCCATGGACGGAGTAATCAGCCGTATCGACGGCATCATATTGCTGGCTGCGTATATTCCATACTTTCTGGGCACGCTTGATGACGCGCGTCGGCAGCGCAACCGTGAATCAAATAATTCAACTACATCCGTCAAAAGGCCCTGGCTGGAAGTGATTATCTTCGTGGCTGGGCTCGGCATGATTGTGATTGGTTCAAGCTGGGTAGTGAAAAACGGGACTGCTCTGGCGCGCATGTTCGGCATGAGCGATCTGCTGATCGGCGTTACCTTTTATTCTTTCGGAACATCACTGCCGGAGCTGGCAATTGCCCTGGGCGCGGTGATTAGGCATCAGGCCAACGTAACGCTGGGCGAAATCTACGCGTCCAATATTTTCACCGGCCTGGCCGTAGTGGGCGCGCTTTGCGTCATAAAACCGTTGGTTGTTGAACCAATAATCGTGCAGCGGGATTTGCCGATGCTGATTGTAGCGGGAGTCCTTTTACAGATGTTTATCACTACCGGCAGGCGTTTTGTGCGCTTTGAAGCGCTGATCATGATCGGCATCTACGCGTTATTTCTGGCCGCGCAGTTTATGGGATTCAGCATCTCGCTTGATTGAACGGACAATTTTCCCATATTTTACCCATTGGGTATATTATGATAATAAAGACCAAATACACAATGGCAAAAGTTAAATTATACTGATTTTATGTTGTTTTTAGATTTTCTGTTTGCTATTAAATAAACTGGCTCTTTACAAAAACCCGGAAAATACCCGGTGGGTATATTAATTGTAGGCCGCCGCGCTGTGCGCTGCGGCCTACGGCGGAGAACATGCGAGTGAATGAGGCGCTAAAGCAATGAAAACAATGATTTTCAGGTACTGGGATCGCATTCGTTCCAGCTTATGGTTCATTCCCACGATAATGGCCATCACCGCGGCGTTATTAGCCTTCATAAGCGTCGCCTTGGATAGGCCGGTGACGAACTGGTTGTTGCATACATGGGGCTGGACATTCACCGGTGGAGCGGAAGGGGCCAGCTCTGTGCTTGGGATCATAGCCGGATCAATGATCACCATCGCCGGGGTTGTTTTCTCGATGACGCTGATCGCCTTGTCACTGGCCACATCGCAGTTGGGGCCCCGCTTGCTGCGCAATTTCCTGCGTGACACGATAACCCAAGTCGTGCTGGGCACGTTCGTTGCCACCTTCCTGTACTGCTTGCTGGTCCTCCTCACCATCCGACGCGCGGAGGAGATCGTTTTCGTTCCTCACGTGTCGATCACCCTCGGCGTATTCTTCGCAGTCGCAAGCGTGGGGGTGTTGATCTATTTCATCCACCACGTCTCCGTTTCGATGCAGGCCAACGAAATCGTGGCCCGCGTCAGCAGAGAGCTGGTTGCTGGAATAGACTGCCTGTTTCCAGAACACATCGGATGGGGAGCGCCACGGATTCCGACGGCGCCACCCGATCCGGATTTTCTCGACGCATTCGAGCGAGAGGCTCTGCCCGTTCCAGCCAGCTCGGACGGATACATTCAGTTCATCGACACGGACGTTTTGCTGGAGTTGGCATTGCAAAAGGATGTGGTTATTAGACTGGAGCAAGTACCCGGCCACTATGTGGTTGCCGGTTGCCCGCTGGTGCTGGTCTGGCCAGGAAAAAGGGTGACCGAATTGCCCACGGAGCAGATCAATTCCGCCTTTGCCCTGGGTAGCCAGCGGACTTCGGGACAGGATATTGAGTTCTCGGTTACCCAGCTCGTGGAGATCGCGCTACGCGCCCTTTCCACCGGAGTAAATGACCCGTTCACGGCGATTACGTGTGTAGACCACCTAGCGTCTGCGTTGAGTCGTTTGGCTATGCGCGACATGCCATCGCCCTATCGCTACGACAGCAATGATCATCTACGGGTTATTGCGCCGGGGGCGACTTTCCCGGAGGTCGCAGATGTGGCGTTCAACCAGCTCCGGCAATCTGCCCGTTCCAGCACCGCGGTGACTATCCGCTTGCTGGAAACGATTGCCGTGGTCGCGCGATTCGCACATCGGCCAATGGATCGGGCCGCGCTCTTGAGGCACGCGGGAATGATAGCCCGAGGCGCCCGCGATGGATTATCGGAAGCTGAAGAACTTCAGGTGGTGGAGGATCGCTACCAGTTGGTGATCCAGTTGTGCGGCGAATCATCTGGGTCTAGCCACTGATTCGCATGTATGCAAGGACAGTGTCCCTATGGCTGATATGGATCGCACGTTGTATTTCCTCTCCTGTCAATTAGCAAAGATGCTGCCTAATGCCCAGCATCAGCCTGATGGGTAGTCAAACAAAAAGTATTTGCAATCAATCAACCATGTAAGGAGAAAAGCCTATGAGAAAATCGTTAGTAGCATCTGTGATAAGCATTAGCCTCTGCCTTTTCGCATTGGCTGGCTGCGAAAGTAAACCGACGACCGCAGATCTTATGAAGCAGCACGCGACCGAAGTCAAGGAGCAGGTAGACCTGATAAACCAACTTGCGAAAGATTGGGAAAATGGCGCGAAATTGGTGGCGACAGGTGAGAAGCTCGTCAAGGATGGAGAAACGCTAGTGAAATCGGCGGAACGTGATCTTGAAAAAGGTCAAGATGATATTAAGCGCGGCAGAAGCGAAATTGCTGAAGGGCAAAGACTGATCGATATGAGCGAAAAGAAATTCCAGGAGAACTTCCCGGGGTTAGACATTAACTCGGGCAAGTAAGATCGCCCAACGCTCCGGCTTACCGGCAGGCGTTTTGTGCGGTTTGAAGCGCTGGTTATGATCGGCATCTACGCGCTATTTCTGGCCGCGCAGTTTATGGGCTTTAGTATCTCGCTAGATTGAACGGACAAATTTCCCATATTTTGCACATTGGGTATATCATGATAATAAAGACCAAATGTCCAATGGCAAAAGTTAAATTATATTGATTTTATGATGTTTTTAAATTTTCTGTTTGCTATTAAATAAACTGGATTCTTACAAAAACCCGGAAAATACCCGGTGGGTATATTAATTGTAGGCCGCCGCGCTGTGCGCTGCGGCCTACGGCGGAGCTCAGCTCTCGCTGCCCAGCTCTTTTTTGGCGCCTGACAATTTATGCGCTTTATGATATTTCAGCGTATATAAAATACTTATTAGGCCTTGCGCACCTGATTCGCGCGGCGCCAACAAATCGCTGCAGCTCGTGTCACAGTCTGCATGTGACGCTTCGCGTCCCGGCAGACCTTGTGCCACTGCTGAGCTCCGCCGTTATGGAGGGAAGAATATGAACAGAAGAATATACATTCTAGTAATGATTTTGACGGTGCTGCTTGTTCCTGTTTCACTTCAAGCTGCTGACATCCAGATTGACCTCAATGGATTTAGATTGCTACAGTTCAAAGCTATAGTAGAAAATACGTTTGGGAAACCATTTAAAACATTCAAAACGGACTATTCAATTATCGAAGCACATCGCATTGATTCTAATGCATATATGGTTTTTGAATATGACAGTAAAATGCCTAACAACATCTTTTCGATTCAGCTAACAGGACATACCAATAAAGTACTTCCGTTCAAAGGATTAACTCTTGGGGATGATGTTAAAAAAGTAATAGATATCTTAGGCAAACCATCTGAGATAAAAGAAATAGAATCTCCAAAAGTATCAGCATGCACATATGAAGGGACGAACTATAGTGTAGAAATAGATGACAAAGGGAAACTTTACAGCGTAAGAATATATAGCACAAAAGAAGTCTACCGAGAGGCTAAAGACAGTTTTAAGTCTTATGGTGAATTTAAGGCTTTAATAATCGCAAAGAATATTAAAGGTATTATAGAAATGCTTCGCCCCGATGTTGAAATATATAAGAATGGTAAGAGTCTATACATTAATAAACGTTATGCCGATTTCGTCTCTAATCCCGACAAAGAATTCATCGAAGCCCTTTTAGGTGAGAGGGAAAGTGTCTTAAGGGAAGTAACTACAACTGAACCAGAGGGGGCAATACGCATTCATGAAAAAGTTGGCGTAGGTGAGGTATACAAATTTAACAAAGGGCAAATACTAACAGAGATTTACTTCTTGCCTTATAATGGCAAACACCGTGTTTACGAAATTAATTTTAGAGAAAAAAATAATTAATTTCCATAACCCGTCAACACAGCCGATCGCTACGTTCCGGCTGATTTTTTCGTCACCAAAAAAATATTGTGTTTTTTATCAAAAATAAAGGGGCGGAAGATTGTTGAATTTCTTCCGCCCCTTTTTAAATTACTGTTTTAAAAAATTCTAATATCTGCCGCCGCCGCCTCTGGAGCCGCCACCGCCGCCGCGGTTAAATCCTCCGCCGCCGC
>JAFGKC010000203.1 GCA_016928765.1 Syntrophaceae bacterium | reverse complement strand
TTTTGTTCCTTCAAATTGTTCATGTTGTCCAACAATATTGCGATATAGTTCGGCTGTTTGACTTCTGGATGGCATAGCGTTAATGCCCGTGTAAGCAGAGATAAGAATGCGCGACGAGCCATCGAAGATTGCAAACCAATGCAGATTAGAGTCACGCATTAGTTTATTTCCAATCCATTCCGTGCGTAACTTAGCACGGTCAAATTGACGAACAGATTGGTCGCCTTTTTTAGTAATTGAGTGCAGCGATATTCTTTCGGGTGTAAGTACTAATATCCCGAATTCATTTGATGGAGTTATTTTTAAAAATCTACGCCGTTGCTGAGTGTTGCTAATCCAGACGCGGGTGCGTATTTCTCCAACAGCTTCTTGAGGAATTTTAAGGTGTAGCGAGTCTAAAGCGTTTTGTACTGATCGGAACAGCCACACTATATAGATCAAAGGTATTATAGCTAAAACTATAGGTAGCATCATAATTATCGAAATATATACATAATTATTTGTTAATTCCATACAGCCTCCTTAATGTTTAAACTGTGACGCGCTCATGCATAAAAAGAACTTATTTATTATCGTTCATCACTTTCCGGTTGTTCGCTATTTTTATCTTCGTTTTTATTCGCGTAAAAAGCTTCGATATCTTTATACAACTCGCGACCGTCAAATTGCCAAAAACCGAATCCTCCTTTTTGCAGCGGAAACTGGAATGTATGATTATCGTCAAACTGCTTCCAATACTCATTTTTCGCTACAAATGGAAGCTTTGGTAAACCTTCTTGTAAAGGTTCCAATATATCTTTTTCATTCGCTTTGTAGTCATAATTCTGCATCGGTTTTGTTGCTGTGGCGGTATCAATCCTTTTAATTGCCGGAATGGCGGCCAAGATTAGCACGACTCCAAAAAGCATGGCTAGGGAAAAGGCTTCTGGTGGCGGAACGGATTTTTTCTTCATTATTTTGTAAAATGAAAAGACAACATAGGCAATAACAAGTAACGCGAATATTAACGGAATAAATTCCGGTTGATAACTCACAATTTCCAATGGATTGAGTACCCATCCATCGACTCCCGCGTAAATCAGAAGAAGAGCGGTAATTGTCAACGTGAAAAGAGAAGCGGGATTTTTTTCCAGCGCGAATAAATTTGTTTTTGGAAGTTTTTCTTGTTTTCCGGTGAGTTTAGAATAAAGTTCTTTGGTTTGATTTAAAGCTTGAGCTGGATTCCCGCTTAACAAAGCTTTCATACCCACATAAGCGGTAATATAAATGGGTGAGTTGCCGTATCTGGCATCAGCAAGGGTGAGCCATGGCACGAGACTATAGGGTGCTAGATTATTGACCAACCATTCGGCATGCAAGTTAATACGGTCAATTTGCTGAACGGAAGTATTTCCCTTAGTATTGATGGAATATAACGAAATTTTTTTAGGTGTTATAGAAATAATGCCAATTTCTTTTGAAGGTGTAAGCGTTAATAAAGTACGGTAATCTTTATCGTTGGTAATCCAGACGCGTGCGCGGAATTCTTCTGCCTCCGGCGGGTTTTGCTTGTCTAGTTTGTCTATAATCTTTTCTTTCAGTCGCAATCGCCAAAAAATATAACCTATCGGAATAAGCAGTATTACTGCCACCAGCACTAATGCAATATTTGTTATGAGTTTCATAAGGGATCCCTCAATTGGATTATTTTAAATATAATTAAGATTATTCATTTACAGAATTCCTCATATCCCCGCGTGAGGTAAAAAGTGGCCAGGTCAAAGAATATCGTCATGCGGCGCTGCAACTCGAAAGTCATGTAGAGTTCCGTCCTTTTGGCAAACGCGTCATGCGCGAGGCCAAGCTTCCAGATGTGCTTGCGGATAAGGCTAAGGGCGCTTAGCGCTTCGCTGATTTTAAAACCGGACGTTTTTCTTTCGCGTCCCAGCTTTGTATAGAAGTTTCTGATGCGGTTGACATCGTAGAGGCCTCCCAGCCACAGAGATAATTGCGAAAGAATTTTATCCCCTATTTTTTGTAATATTTGCCGGTCATAATTGTGGTACTCGACGGTGGAGGGATTTGTTGTCGCGTCCGCGAGCCACTGATTGATAATTTCTTCTTTATTATTGACGATGAAATTAGCAAGGCGGCGCGTTAAAGAATTTTTCGCTATTTTAGGTGAGAGTTTTTTTTCATCTGCGTGTTCTATCGAATCAAATATCGCCCAGTAGTCCTTTCTGCTTTTAATGTAGGCATCCAGCGCTTTTTTGTTGGAGCTGAAAGCCAGCGGCGGCAGTTTAGTAAGAGGCCAGAATTTTGCCTCGGCGCAATCGTCTCCGGCGGCAAGTTTTCCTCCTGACTGTTCCACAATAAAAGTCAAAAAAAGCAAATCTCCGTAAAAGCGACTCTTATAGGAATCAACATCCAAAAGCCTTACTATTTTGCCCTTGATACCTGTTTCTTCCTTCAGTTCACGCAGTGCCGCGCCTTCGATGCTTTCACCAGCTTCAGCAAATCCCGAAGGCAGACACCACGCGCCTTTAGAAGGCGGCCGGTCGCGTTTGACTAAAAGTATTTTCCGGGAAGCCTCCAAAATGCAGGAAACCACCGGCAGAGGATTTTCATAAAAAAAGGAATGGCACGAGGCGCAGTAATCGCGCTGGACACCGTCTTCATATTTCTTGGTGATTATTTCTCCGCAATAGAGGCAATGCTTACGCTGTTTTTTCATTTTGCATCCTTTGGCGCCAGAGGTTGAGAGGCGACAAAAATTATATCGTCTTTGCACATGCCGATGGATTTTTCTTTTTCTGCCTTGTTTTGAAGTTCGCGCGAAAGCTCAGCGATTATATCCTGTTTTTTTGTTTGCGCCTCCGTCAGAAAAAATGATTGTTTAAACTGAAAATATTCCAGGAAATAATTAATTTCGCCTGGCGGGAAAATAAGCGTATTTTTAAAATCTATCGATTGCACGTGGCCGAAATGTTTTCGCAGCAGGGTGTCCCCGTTTTGCGCGTTAAATCTGCCGATAATATTTTCAATCGGTAAAGTCTGATTGTCCGCGAGTAAATTATTCTTTTTAAGTATTATTTTAAGAATGTCCACCAATTCCCGCATGTCGGCTTCGGAATGAGTGATGGTGATAAATAATCCGTCACCGGTAAGAACGCGCGCGATATCTCCAATTAAATCGGGAAAGAAATATAAAGCGTAGCTGCAGATAATCAGGTCATAAGAAGCGGCGGGATATTTTATAATCTGTTCCACTCCACGGGCGGAAAATTCTCCCGCGTAGCCAGCGCGGCGGCAGGCATCGAGGAAAAAAGATTCATATTCGGCAAGCATGTCCAGGCCGGTGATTTTTGCCCGCGGGTGCATCCTGCCTTTCAGCGCTTCGGTAAAAGCGCCGAACGCGCAGCCTAATTCCAAAACGTTGCGGCGGTCAGATAAGTCGAGATTTTTCAGCGCGGTTTGTCTAACATCATCTTTGTTGGTGGAAAAACGGCGGATGATTTGCCCGATGCGCTGATGTTTTCGCGCGTCGCGAAAAATCTGGCTGATTTGATTTTTGTTCAAAACTTCCGCCATGCCTGATCACCTGACAGAAAAACGATGTGTTAACGGATTTTATCCAAATCCATTATCTGCGAAACTCTTCTTGTGTGCCTTTCGTTCGCGAAAGTTGTCATCATAAAATTTTCTACCAGCGAAGTAACGGGAACATTATACTTAACACGTCCGCCCAAAGCGATAAAATTGGCGTCGTTGTGTTCTTTGGCCATTTGCGCGGTGAAAAGGTCAAATACCTGAGCGCAGCGGATTCCCCTGATTTTGTTGGCGGCAATCGACATGCCGATACCCGTGCCGCAAAGTAAAATGCCAAAATCATAACCGCCCTTGTTAAATTCTTTGCAGGCGACAACAGCGATATTCGGATAATCCACCGAATCTTCATTGTGCACGCCCATATCGGTAACCGTGCAACCTTTTGTTTTTAAAAAGGATATGATTTCCTTTTTCAGGGAAACCGCGCCGTGGTCAGACGCAATAACGATATTTTTCATTGGATATTTCCTCCAAGTGTTAATTTTATTATCCTGTGCCTCTATTTTTACAGGATTGTAAAATAAGTCAATAAAAAAACTTTGCTTCAGGGGCATATTTACGTTAAAAAGTCTCATGCTGGAAATGCTGGAAAGGTATTTAAATTATCTATTAATAGAACGGGGAGTTGCCGAAAACACGCTGGAGGCATACGGACGCGACCTGCAACGCTATCTTGCTTTTATCGAGCAAAAAGGTTTGTCTCATTTTAAGGAAGCCACTCCGGAGATTATTGTTGAATATCTGGTGCTGATTAAGAATGAAGGGCTTTCAGCGAATTCCATGAACCGGGCGCTGGCGGCGCTGCGCGGATTTTATAAATACCTGCTCATGGAAAAGCTTATCGAGCAGACGCCGCTCGCCAATATCGAGCTCGCGAAAGTATGGATGCGCCTGCCCGATACGTTAAGCAAGGAGGAAATGAAAGTTATTTTAGCCCAGCCCGGGGATAAAACACCCGCCGCCCTTCGCGATACGGCGATGCTGGAGCTTTTATACGCGACGGGAATCCGCGTTTCGGAGTTGATTAATCTTACAATGAACTCTATTAACTGGCAGGTGGGTTTTTTAACGGTTATGGGAAAGGGCAGCAAAGAAAGAATTGTCCCCATCGGAAAAACCGCTTATGATTGCGTAAGAGTTTATGTGGATAAGGCGAGGCCGCAATTGATGCAGAAAAAAAGCACAGAGGTTTTGTTTCTGAACCGCTTCGGAGGAAAATTCTCACGGCAGGGTTTCTGGAAGATGGTAATTCGTTATTCATCAAAAGCGGGCTTGATAAAAAAAGTTCATCCGCATACTTTCCGGCATTCCTTCGCCTCACATCTGCTGGAAGGCGGCGCGGATTTACGCACCGTGCAGGTAATGCTGGGGCACGCGGATATTTCCACCACGCAGATTTACACGCATATCACGCGCGACCGGTTAAAAGAAATTCATCAGAAATATCACCCGCGGGGATAATTGTATTCGCGGTAAACAAATAAGCGCAGAGAGCTAAATGACGATCAGACGTAAAAAAATTGAACCAGTGAAAAAGAAAAAGCCTTTAGGGAAAATATTTCTTATCGCGCTCGCCGTAATTTTGATTGGCGGGCTGTTATATTTAATTTTTCCTCAGGCTTTCCGCTCTGCCGCTTTTTTCGGCACGCGCGTGAAAAACACTTTTTCTCATTATTTATTGAAGCAAACACCTAAATTCTATTATCTGAACGTGGAAAAAAACGGGCAGTTTCTGCGCGTGTGGGCGCATGAGATGCTGGAAGTCACTTACCGTGATGAATTCGGCATTATATCCGTGGGCAGTGACGATTTAACCGGTAAGCGCATATCGGTCAGAGTGCAGGAATTGGGTAGGGGCGAAAATGACATCCGCTTATTATTACGCGGCATTGATCTGGTCAATAAAATTATGGCCGGCGGCTCCACGCCAAAAAACGCATCGGAAATAACTGATTATAAAATCCGCGTTTATTATCTGGATAAAGAAATAGGTGTTGTGCCGATGAAGGTGGTCATTACGCCGCAGGACTGGCTCAGATCTGCCCAGGAATCCGGAAGCGTCGCTGAACAAATCAACTATCTGAGGAAAGCCATCGCGGCCAATAAAGATGATATCGGCGTGCGCAAAATATTGGCGGGAATTTATTTTCGCCAGGAAAGAATCGATGAAGCCATAACCCAGTATAGATATATTTTGTCGATTAAGCCTGATGATACAGCGGCGCTGGAAGAACTGGCCAAATCTTATATTAAAAAACATGATTATGACAACGCGATAGATGTTTCGAAAAAACTGGCCAAGCTAAATCCGCGCGAGGCGCAGGCTTACACGAATCTCGGCATCGCTTTGGCCGAAAAAGGATTATGGCGGCAGGCGATAGATAATTACCGTGAATTGATAAAACTTGAACCGGATAATTTCGCGGCTCGCTATAAATTAGGCGAAGCATTAGAAAGAGAAAAGATGACCGGCGAGGCGATTGAGCAGTATAAGTATATCGCCCAGCGCTCTCCGGACAAAGATTTGGCGCTATTGGCGCTGGGCGACGCGTATTTAAGAGAAAAGAAATATGATGACGCGATTAAAAATTACACCGAACTTTTAAAAAACAATCCACAAATGGCCGCCGCTTACGCTAATCTCGCTTCCGCCTACGCGGGTATTGGCAAATCAAAAGAGGAGATGGAAAATCTTAAAAAGGCCGTCGCGCTTGCCCCTAACGAACCGGTTGTCCGTTTCAATTTAGGCGTTGCTTATGAAAAAAGAAAAATGGACGAGCCCGCGATACAGGAATACGAGCAGGTTTTGAAAATTAATCCGCAGGACACGGACGCAATGGAGCGGCTTGCCGATCTTTATTTAAAAGGCAAAAAATACGCGAAGGCGATAACTTATCTGGAGAAATTAACACAAAAATATACGCTAAAAGCGGAATATTTTGTAAGCCTTGGTTTTGCTTACGGCGAGCTGAAAAAATATACAGCTTCAGCGAAAAATTATGAAAAGGCGCTGAAGCTGGGCGCCAAGCATCCGACGCTGAATTACAATCTGGCTTATACTTATAATCAGCTGGGGCGCGAAAAAGAAGCGGTCGCGCTTTATGAGAAAGTATCGCCGCAAACCAAAGAAACTTTAAGTTACGTCGGCAATTACTATATAAAAACAAAAAATTATAAAAAAGCGCTTGGCTGTTTTCAGAACATTGTAAAACTAGCGCCGAAAGAATCATCATCTTATTCGAGCCTAGGTTACGCCTATGCGGCTTCCGGCAATCTGGATAAAGCGATTGAAAATTACATGATAGCCCTAAAACATGATCGCGAAGACAGCGAGGCGCACGCGAATCTTGGAGAAGCTTATGAAAAAAAAGGACTTTACGAAGAGGCGCTGAAAGCTTATACAACCGCGTACGAGCTTAATCCCGATTCGTCAAAAGCGGCCAGGGGAATTCCCCGCATCAGGATTTTGTTCTTACAGCAAAAGGCGCAAACACAGGACAAGGAGTAACAAAGATGCAAAAAATCAAGCTGGGAGATTTTTTTATCGGAGATAAAACCGGATTTGTTTTGATCGCCGGACCGTGCGTGTTGGAGAGTGAAGCAGTCGCTATGGATATTGCCAAATATCTTAAAGAGCTTACGGCAAAGCTTAGCATTCCTTTTATTTTCAAAGCCTCTTACGATAAAGCTAACCGCACTTCAGTTAAATCCTACCGCGGCCCTGGAATCAAAGATGGACTGGCGATATTAAAAAATATTAAAGATAAATTAAAAATCCCTGTTCTTTCCGACGTGCACCGATTTGAAGAAATCGATCCCGCCGCTGAAATTCTTGATATTTTACAGGTCCCCGCGTTTTTATGCCGCCAGACGGATTTTGTAACCGAAATAGCGAAAAAAGCGCGGATAATAAATGTTAAAAAAGGACAATTCCTCGCGCCGTGGGACGTGGCCAACATCATCGAGAAAGTAAAATCAGCCGGTAATGAAAATATTATGATTACCGAACGCGGAGCTTCGTTCGGCTATAACAATCTTGTTTTTGACGTGCGCGGTCTGCCCATCATGAGAAAAATGGGCTATCCGGTTATTTTCGACGCGACGCATTCCGTTCAGCTTCCGGGCGGCGAAGGAACGTCATCAGGCGGCCAGCGCGACATGGTGCCGTATTTGGCGCGGGCGGCCGTGGCCACGGGTGTGGACGGAATATTTTTTGAAGTTTATCCGGATCCGGAAAAAGCTTTGTGCGACGGCGCCAACTCGCTCTATCTTAATTCGCTGGAAGAATTGCTGACGGTTCTGAAGAAAATTGATACTTTGGTTAAGGAAAAATAAAATAATGAAGAAAAGCCTAAAAGAAAAACTACGGAAAATAAAAATGCTCATTTTGGATGTGGACGGCGTGATGACGGACGGGCGCATCATTATGGATGATAAGGGACGCGAGCTGAAAAATTTTGACGTTCGTGATGGACATGGAATCAAACTGCTCCAGCGTTACGGAATCAGCGTCGCGATATTGACCGGGCGCAAATCAAAGGTTGTGGAATACAGAGCCAAGGATTTGGAGATTACCGAAGTTCATCAGAAGGCATTCAACAAAGAAATAATTTTGGAAAAAATCTTCAAAAAACACAGATTACCTGCTGAAGCTGTAGCTTATGTGGGAGACGATATAGTTGATATACCGGTTTTAAGAAGAGTCGGGTTTTCCGCGGCGGCGGCGGATGCCATGGAAATAGTAAAGAAATCAGCCAATTACGTTACGAAGAATAGAGGTGGACGAGGCGCGGTTAGGGAAATTTGTGAAATGATTTTGCAGGCGCAAGATCTTTGGCCAAAAGTCGCCGAAAGATACGAATTTGACCATAAAGTAAAAAAATAAAGAAAAGCTAACCATCTTATAACATAGCAGTATTTCTTTATATCTTTCTTGTTTGCCCTAATGTCTTTACTTGAGCATAGCACAATGGTATAACTTATGCTTGTAGCGGCGCCCAAAATATTAAGCGCGGCAATGGTGAAAATGAAATTAACAAAAAAAACAAAGATAATCGCTCTGATCGTTGCCTTGGTTTTATTGGTGATTGTCGTGGCGGTTATCGGCATGAACAGATTAAAACCGAAAAACCTTTTAAAGGTATTGCCCGAACAGGTTGATTTGGAGATTCAGGGATTCGTGTTTACCGAAGTGGGGGAATCCGGTTCACGCTGGGAAGTAAAGGCAGAAAAAGCAACTTATGAAAGAAAAGAAAACCTGGCGGTTTTTGATAAAGTTCGAATAAAACTCGATACGGCTGAAGGCAAAGTTTACAATATGACCGCAGACAAAGGCCGGATGGAGACGGAGAAAAAAGATATTGAGATAAATGGCAACGTTATCATTACTTCAAGCGAGGGAGAAAAATTTACCACCGATTATCTTAATTACAGCGATGAACAAAAGAAGTTCTATACCGACGCGCCGGTAACGATGGAAAGCGATCGTATAACAATTAAAGGCAACGGGCTTACTCTTTTCACTAAGACTGGTGAATTAAACCTCAACTCCAAGGTGAAAGCGAAAATAAAATAAAAGGATAAACAAAAAGATGATTTATAGAAAATTATTCTGGTTAATCACGGCTATCATATTAATTATTCCCGGATCTCTTTTAGCCGAAGACAGTATTCTGAATAAAGAGGGAATACTTAATAAAGGCGAACCGATAGAAATAAATTCCAAACGCATGGACGCGTATAACGAAGAAAAAACGGTAATGTTCAGCGGTAATGCCGTTGTGAGACAGGGCGATAAAGTCCTAAAAGCCGATGAACTAAAAATTCATTATAAAAATGAACCCAACACGCAAATCAAGAAAAAAACCAAAGCCTCTTTTGAAACCGGAAACCTTATGGAAAAGATAACGGCAGTTGGAAATGTCACTTCAACGCAGGGTGAAAGGACGGTCACCGGTGATGAAGCCACTTATTATCATGAGAGCGGCCAGGTTATTATTATCGGCAATGTTGTAATGCGTGAAGGCAACAATGTGATTAAGGGATGCAAGGCGACAATCTATCTAAACGAAAACAGGGGAAAGCTGGAAGAATGCGAGCCGGGGAAAAATCAAAGAGTGCATCTCAAAATATATCCGCAGGAAATGAAAAAAGAGGAAATAAACTAGAAGGAATCAGGCATTGTAAATCATGAGCGAATTATCGGCAAAAGGTCTGACGAAAATTTACCATAAGCGAAAAGTAGTTAATCAGGTTGATTTATCCATATCGCCCGGAGAAGTTGTAGGCCTTTTGGGCCCCAATGGCGCCGGTAAAACAACCACCTTTTATATGATTGTCGGGCTGATCCGGCCGGATGAAGGTTCGATCTTTCTCAATGACGAAGACATCAGCACTCATCCGATGTATCAGAGAGCGAGAAAAGGCCTGAATTATCTGCCGCAAGAGCCGTCTGTTTTCCGTAAACTTACCGTGGAAGATAACATCATGGCCATACTGGAGACGCTCGATATTTCCGAAGAAGAAAGAAAAGAAAGACTGCACGAACTTCTGGGCGAACTGGACCTCACCTCGCTGGCGAAAAACTACGCTTATTCACTTTCCGGCGGCGAAAGAAGGCGCGTGGAAATTACGCGCGCTTTGGTAACGTCTCCGAAATACATTTTGCTGGACGAACCGTTTGCCGGCATTGATCCGCTCGCGGTAGCCGATATCCAGAGGATAATAGGGAAGCTCAAAGATAAGGGTATCGGTATAATTGTTTCTGACCATAATGTGAGGGAAACATTGTCGTGCTGTGACCGCGCTTATATCGTCAACGAAGGTAAAATACTTGTTGAAGGCTGCCCCGCCGAAATCTCAAAAAGCAAACTTGCCCGCAAGTTTTATTTTGGTGAAAATTTCAATCTATAAAAATTATTAAGGCACGATTAATTGTTATGGCGTTTGAATTAAAACAGAATTTAAAATTATCGCAGCAATTGATTATGACGCCGCAGCTGCAGCAGGCCATAAAGCTGCTGCAATTATCCCGCCTGGAACTTGTCGAGACAATAAATCAGGAAATGGAAGAAAACCCTTTGCTGGAAGAGATTTCCACGGATGAAATCAGCAGTGAAGAGGTTAGTGCCGAAATCGAAGAAAACATGCAGCCGGTGGAGAGCGCCGATGTAAAGCCGCTGGAAAAAACGGAAGAAATAACCGGCGAAGGTGACGGGCGCGAAGAGTTTGACTGGAACAACTATCTGGAAGATTATGGACCCGTGGGTGTAACCTACGGGCGCCAGGATGCAGAAGCGCCAGCGTGGGATAATATGGTAAGCGAGGGTGAGTCACTTACGCAATATTTAATGTGGCAAATGAAACTTTCGCCCATGAGCGAAGAAGAAATAAAAGTGGGAACGCAGATAATCGGCAATCTGGATCAGAATGGTTATTTGCGCGCCACGCTCGACGAGATAGCTTCTCTGGAGAATGTCGAAAAGGGATTCGCCGAAAGTGTTTTAAAAAAAGTTCAGGAATTCGATCCTCCCGGTATAGCCGCGCGCGATTTGCAGGAGTGTCTATTGATTCAGGCGCGTATGACGGGAGTGGAAAGAAATCCAGTAGTAGAAGAAATTATCAGCAATCATCTCAAGGATTTGGAGTTGAAGAATTATCCTCACATCGCACGTAAATTAAAAGTATCTCTGCGTGAAGTGGAGAAAGCGGTTTTATTGATCAGCAGCATGGATCCAAAGCCGGGCAGTATTTACGCTGAGGAAAAAACCCAGGCGATTATTCCTGATGTTTATGTCGTTAAATCCGGTGATGAGTATAAGATAATCGTGAACGACGATGGACTACCGCGCCTGCGTATCAGCAATTTCTACCGCGAGATTATGGGCGGCCTCGGTTCACATGACAATAAAGATCAGGAAAACGGACAAAAATATATTCGAGAAAAAGTGCAGGCGGCAACATGGCTGATTAAAAGCATTCAGCAGAGGCAAAAGACAATTTATCGGGTAGCAGAGAGCATCGTCAAGTATCAGAAGAATTTTTTTGATAAAGGCATAAAACATCTGAAGCCGCTGGTTTTGCGCGATATTGCCGCAGATGTGGAAATGCATGAGTCAACAATCAGCCGCGTGGTAAACAACAAATATATGCACACGCCAAGAGGTATTTTTGAACTTAAGTATTTCTTCGGCAGTTCCATTCAAAGAGTATCCGGCGAAAACATCGCTTCCAAAAGTGTAAAGGAAGAAATCAAGAAAATTATCAGCGAAGAACAGCAGAAGAAGCCATACAGCGACTGCGAGATAGTGGATATGTTGAAAGACAGGGGTATTGACATCGCCCGCCGTACAGTGGCAAAATATAGGGAAATGATGGGTATTTTGCCGTCTTCAAAAAGGAAAAAATATTTTTAAAAGCGGATTATCTTTAAATAGGTTACAATGAAAAAGGTGAAAAACTGGTTGACTTTTAGCTTTCATATCACTATATGACTTGCCTTTGCGGACATTGCCGGATAATTTCCGGTAGGACATAGTCCAAAAGGCAGGTAGAACAGGGAGGAAAAAAATGAAAATTTCTGTGACTTTCAGAAACGCTGAAGGTGAAAAAGGACAAAGAGATTACGCGGAAGAGAAAATCAATAAATTAGATAAGTATCTCGATACCCCTGCGGAAGCCCATATTGTTCTTTCCGTGGAAAAATTCAGAAACCTGGTGGAGATAAATCTCAGCGCCAACGGATGGAATCTTAACGCCAAAGAAAAAGATAAGGACATACGCCTGGCTATTGATAAATGCGTTGATAAAATTGAAAAACAGATTAAAAAGCAAAAAGAAAAAATTCGTGAAAGAAAACCCGTGAGCATCAGGCACGGCAGGCGAAAAAATGAAGACGCGTCTCAAATGGAGGAATCGGCAAACCGAGTGGTGGAGACGCGTAAAATAATATTAAAACCGATGTCGGTTGATGAAGCGGTGATGGAGATAGAAGAAACGAAAGCCGGATTTATAATTTATCGTGATTCATCATCCGAAAACGTGAGCGTGGTCTACCGCCGCGAAGACGGTAATTACACCGTAATAGAGACGAACAGCTAAGATAAGCGTTTCGCTTATCTTACAAAGCTTGGGCGCGTATTATGCAACTTGATCAGATATTAACCAGTGGTTTTATCAATGAAGATCTGCGGGCAAGGAACAAGACAGATGCCCTGCAGGAATTGGTGCAGACCATAATTGACGGCGGTTTAAAGCTGGATTTGGCCGCGGTGATGGACGTTTTGCAGCAAAGAGAGAAGCTTGGTTCCACGGGCATTGGCGACGGTGTGGCCATCCCGCACGGTAAAATACCGGAGCTTCCGGAACTTGTTGTCGCTTTTGGGCGCAGCAAAGAAGGAATTTCTTTCGATTCCATCGACGGCAGACCAGTCCATCTTTTTTTCCTGCTGTTGGCGCCGGAAAATTCCGCTGGTCAGCATCTGAAGGTTTTGGCAAAAATTTCTAAAATGCTGAAAGTGGTTGATTTTCGCAAAAAGCTCATGGATGCAAAAAGCCACGACGAACTGCATCAAATAATCATTTCTCAAGATCATAACTGTCAGCTGTAAATCTTTTGTTTAATATATTTTAATTAATACATTTTTAAATGGCTATTTTCCCGCTACTGGTTATTTTTCTAAAAATCTGTTAAAAACAAATTAAGTATTAGCCTAAGGATAACGCGATGAAAAATATACGCGTGGTAATTGTCACGGGACTTTCCGGTTCCGGCAAAAGTACGGCGCTTAGAGCTCTGGAAGATATCGGTTTTTTCTGCGTGGATAATCTCCCCGTTGTTTTATTGCCGAAGTTTCTGGATATAACGATTGTTTCCTCGCCGAAAATTGACCGGGTAGCCATGGTTATGGATTTGAGGGAAAAAAGCTTCCTGGAAAAGTATCGGCGGATATTCGGAAAATTAAAGGAAAAAGGATTTAAAATAGAAATCCTTTTTCTGGAAGCAAGTGACGAGACTTTAATGCGACGATTCAGTGAAACCAGGCGCAACCATCCGCTTTCCGAAAAAGGTTCGATTATGGACGGCATTGTGCTGGAAAAGGAAAAGTTGCTGCCTTTGAGAAAAATGGCGGAAAGAATAATAGACACGACTTCCGCCAATGTTCATCAATTAAAGGACATTGTTCAGAGATATTTTCTGCCGTCCTCCGATTACAAAAGAATGATTATCAGTGTCTCGTCTTTCGGCTATCGTTATGGTTTGCCCGCGGACGCCGATCTTGTGTTTGATGTGAGATTTCTGCCCAACCCCTATTTTGTCGATGAACTAAAAGAATATGACGGCCATAATTCTGAAGTGACAAAGTTCGTATTAAAAAACAGGGAAAGCAAAAATTTTTTACAGAAGATTCTGGACTTGTTATCGATGCTTATACCTCTCTACGATAAAGAAGGAAAAGCACGTCTTAATATCGCCATCGGATGCACCGGCGGAAGGCACCGTTCTGTGGTAATGGCCAACGAACTGAGCTCGCGGTTATCCAAGATGAAATATCGCATCTATTTAAATCATCGGGATATCGCTAAAGGTTAACCGCAAGGCAAGCGTCTTTAATTATTTTTAAAACCGCATTTTTTTATTGATGTTATCTTCTATCCAATGATAATCCCACCATTCCAGCGGATTGACAAATTGTCCGGCCACAATAATGCTGAAATGAAGATGATCGCCGCCGGCAAGCCCCGTCAGGCCTGAATAGCCAATGCGCTCTTCTTTTTTTACGTTTTTCCCCACAGATGTATCGATAGATGAAAGGTGGGCATATAAACTAAACAGCCCCTGGCCGTGGTCGATGATCACGGCGTTTCCGTAAATCCCCAGCTCCTGCGCGAAAACAACAATTCCGTTGTTGGCCGCTTCAATCGGCGCGTTGGCAATTGAGGCAAGGTCAACTCCCAAATGGATTGAATTGCCCAATGTTTTGCCGTCAATAATATAATTTCGCCTGTCTCCAAATCTGGCCATGGTAGCGGCGTTTCTCATTCTTAAGAAAGTCCCGTCCCATAGTTTATTCGCCGCTGACTTTTGGCAGATTTCCTTAATTTTATTGTCGTTATCCGCGCGCATTCGCGAATTGATGTATTCAAATGATTCCGCAAGCGACTTTCCCTGAAGCTGCGGAAAAGAAGCCTGAAATTCAGGCATTTTCATCCGTAAAAAAGATTCACCCAAGACAACACTGTCACTGCGGAAATTTACAACTTTAATGAAAAAAGAAGGAACGATCCTGGTTTCGTTACCCGCTTCATCTCGCGCGTAAATAATCACGCGCGTGTTTTCTTTGGTCGCCTCAATAGGCATAGCCAGATAAGCCACATAAGCGGTTTTATTGTTTGTAATTGATTTAGAAGCGGGCGTGAAAGAATCATTCACGTAAATGCCTGTTTCATCCGCAGGTTTGGAAACGAGATAAGCGAAAAATCCTGTGCCTCCCTGGCTGAAATAACCGGGTTGGCCGGACATAACAATCTGCGGCGGTTTTGTGTCAATGATCACCTGCCGGGAAAATACAGTCTCGTTTTTGAAAAGGGAATGGTCTGTGGCGGAAATATTAAGCGTTGCCGGCCCATCGTTAAGAGAAGCTTCCTCGGCATTAATTGTCAAAGAAACAATCTTCTGATTATTTCTTCTTGCCGATATTTTTTCCTCAAAAACAATACTTCTTTTTTCATCCTGTACAAGTTCAACTTTTAAATCGGCAAGGCCGCTTTTTTTGTCGGAAAATAAAATTTCCGCTTTTTTATTTTTTCCAATAAGAGATAAATCCTCAGCCAGCTCGATTTGTGGTTTTTCTGTTTCCAGATAACCGAAAAAAAACAGCCAGCCTAATAATAAAACCAGCAAAGCGGCTCCGCCTGTTATCATATAGAGATGAGTCTTTTTCATTTTTTCTCCCGCAGCCGAAAAATTCAGCGCGTTTTTCTTATTGGCTTTTACTAGCTTTTGCAAGGCAAATTTGATTTCTTTTGGCCTGATTAATTTAATATCGATATTTTAAAAAGCTATTTATCTTTTGTGCCGGTCTAAGTTTAAAATAATAAAAATAGCCGAGGGAAACTAATTGATAAAGCCCGTTTTGCCGGAGTTTATGCCTTGATATTGCCCGAAAACACTGATATATTCCTGAAAAATCATCCAACGAGAAGATGTCATGCTTGCTGGTAAAAAAATCGTTTTGGGAATTACCGGGGGAATTGCCGCTTATAAAGCGGCAGAGCTTACCCGCGCGCTGATAAAAGAAAGCGCGCAGGTAAAGGTCATTATGACCAAAAGCGCCACGGAATTTATTACTCCCTTGACGATGCAGACTCTTTCGCAAAACCAGGTTTACATCGATATGTATGTTCCCACGCAGAAATACGATATCGCGCACATTG
>JAFGKC010000023.1 GCA_016928765.1 Syntrophaceae bacterium | reverse complement strand
GCGGGGCCGGTAATTTTTGAGATTGCGCGCTCGGAAATAGATTACACTCTGCAGAGGCCTTTAGAGTATATGTGCGCCATAAAAGCCGCCGCGATAAAAACCGGTTATCAGGGGCCGGTATTTGTGCAAGGTGACCATTTTCAGATCAACGCGAAGAAATACGCCGCCGATGCGACCAAAGAAACACAAACCGTAAAGAATTTAATCTGGGAGGCGATTGACGCCGGTTTTTATAATATAGATATTGATACCTCCACGCTGGTTGATTTATCCAAAGCGACAATCAAAGAACAGCAGGAAACAAATTACAGGCTGGCCGCCGAGCTAACCACCATGATCAGGGATTTGGAGCCGGAAGGGATTACTGTTTCCGTCGGCGGTGAAATCGGAGAAGTGGGTGGCAAAAACAGCACGGTGGAAGAACTGGAAGCTTTCATGGAAGGCTATTTGGAAACGTTGAAAGAACATGGCCCCTCGCTTAAAGGCATAAGCAAAATAAGCGTGCAGACGGGAACAACGCACGGTGGAGTTCCCCTGGCCGACGGTACGGTGGCTAAAGTAAAAATCGATTTTGATGTCTTGCGGAAATTGTCAGAAGTCGCGCGCGCGAAATATGGATTGGCAGGTGCCGTCCAGCATGGCGCTTCCACGCTGCCGGATGAAGCTTTTGACAGATTTCCCGCGGTGGAAACGGCAGAAGTTCATTTAGCCACCGGTTTTCAGAATATGGTTTACGACAGCGCTGCGTTCCCCGATGATCTGCGCGAAAAGATGTATCAATATCTTAAAACCAATTTCCAGGGCGAGTGGAAAGAAAAAGACACAGAAGAACAGTTCATATACAAAACACGCAAAAAAGGCTTCGGGCCGTTTAAGCTGGAGCTGTGGCATCTTCCCGCTAAAACGCGTGATAAAATGGGCGCGGAGCTGGAAAAGCAATTTTCTTTTTTGTTTGACAAACTGAAGATCGCGGGAAAGCAAGATGTGGTTAAAAAATACATCAGTGCGGTTGAAGTGCCGCTGGAAATACCCGCGTCTTTTAAAAGTTAAAATTAAAACGCCCTTATCATCATTCCGGCGAAGAGACTCTGACAAACTCCTCATTTGTCATTATGCATCCGTCGCGGCAAAGCCTGCTCCGGACACCGATCCGGGGTGGCAAGCCTATCTTGTCATTGCCCGGCTCGACCGGGCAATCCAGAGATAGAGAATGGACAGCCTGTCCGGCAGGGTACCTCGTCCGGAAACGCGGTGAAGGATATTCAAGATTCCTCATCCGCCTCGGCGGATTAGGAATGACTTTTTTCTATTTACAACACAACTTTAATTCTCGGCCTGCCAGCTGACGATATAATCGAGCGACTTTTCTTTTGGGGCATCTGTCATAACTTCCCATTTTCCCGTCAGCTCCAATTCACGCGCTGTAATTTCAAAATGGCTCATCGCTATTCCCAGATCGATATCCTGTAAATGCGAGATGCCCAGCATTTTGTATTGGCGCGAGCGCTCGACAAAGAAATGAAAAACATTATTTTTCGAATCATATAAAACCCGCCACGGTTGTTTGTTGGAAGCAGAAGGAGCGAGGCGCAGATTCTCCAGCGCTTCACGGTATCTGCCAGCGGAATTTTCGGGCAGGGGATGGGAAAAATCATCGATAAAGAAAATATCACTCCACGGTTTTCGTTTATCAGACCCGGCGAAGCGACGCATAATTTTTTCGGTGAGCGTCTTTTCGTCCGCAGGATATCCCAGCGGTGTTACCGTGGGTATGACCTCGCCATTTTGCAAACCGGCGGCGCGGGCAAAAGCTCCGGACTGAAACGTGCCGCCCAGCCAGCAGGTTCCCAGTCCCAGTGCTGTCAACTTGAGAATTACTGTCTCCATGCAGTAGCCGTAATCATCCATGGCCATCGGACCGGGGCTGATAATTCCCGCCAGAAAATTACGCGCGCCTTTGATCACTCCGTAAGTGCCCATTTTTTTCCAGTCGTCAGGTGTGATAAAGTCCAGACTGAGCAGTTTGAAATTCGTTTTATTGCCGAAAGGCCCTTCGTGCACAGCGCCGACTATTGATTCAAGCTGTTGCCGGATATTTTCTTCTATCGGTTTGTCCGAATATGTTCGGCAGGATACGCGTTTTTTTATGGCTTCGCTGAGCGTCTGCATAAGTTAATCCTTCCTGAAAAATATTGTTGGCAAATACGTTAAGTAGAGGTAATATTACTATAAATCAGTACATCGCGCAAAAATAGTTTGATTTGAAGGAGAAAATAATGAAACTGGCCGGCGTCGAAGAAATTCGGTTAATGGATCGCTACTGTATCGAAACTTTGGGTATTGCTGAAGAAATACTCATGGAAAATGCTGCGCTGGCCTCGGTGTCTTTAATACAAAGTGAAACAGGCATCAGCGGCAAAAAATTTGTTATTTTCTGCGGTACGGGCAATAACGGCGGTGACGGACTGGCCGTGGCGCGTTTACTTCATTCCGGTGGTGGTCAGGTAAAAGTATTTTTGCTGGGAGACAAAGCAAAATTTAAAGGCGCGGCCCGTGCCAATATGGCCATATTGGAAAAACTGCCCGTGGAAGTATTAGAATTAGAAAATGTGGCAGAAACAAAGAGAGATACAGCGCATTGCGATTTGATTATTGACGCGATATTCGGCACGGGGCTTGACCGTCCAGTAACCGGGCTGGCCGCCGACATTATTGAACTGATTAATAAAAGCAAAAAGAGAGTATTATCTTTGGATATTCCTTCCGGTGTCAACGGTGATACCGGCGAGATTTTGGGCGTGGCGATTAAAGCAGATTACACCGTAACTTTTGGCCTGCCGAAAATCGGCAATATGCTTTATCCGGGTTATGAGATGTGCGGTAATCTTTTTGTCACGCATATTTCCTTTCCGCTTTCACTCACGGACAATAAAGATCTTAAAATTGCCACCAATGATTATGTGCCTCTGCCCAAGCGTTCTGCTCAGGCTCATAAGGGCTCAGTAGGCGATGTTTTGTTTATCGCGGGTGCCGCCAGTTATTACGGCGCGCCTTACTTTGCGGCCATGTCCTTCATGAAATCCGGCGGAGGTTACGCGCGCCTTGCCGCGCCAAAATCCATGATTGGCAAGCTTGCGGTAAAAGGCAGGGAGATTGTCTATCTGCCGCAGGAAGAAACCGCCGCAAAGAGCATTGCTCTCAAAAACAAAAAGAAATTGCTGGAAGCGGCGGCAAAAGTGGACATGGTGGTAATCGGCCCCGGTTTGTCTTTGGAAGAAGAAACGATGCAATTAGTCGGGGAATTGAGTGCGGAAATCAAGAAACCTCTACTTATCGATGGCGACGGGCTTTCGGCAATTGCGGCAGACATTAGCATTTTGCAAAACAGAAAAGCGGCAACGATTCTCACGCCGCATCTGGGAGAAATGGCAAGGTTGACAAAAATATCTTCTGCCGAAATTGATAAAAACAAAATCACCGTCTTGCAGGAAGCGGCAAAAAAATCGAACAGCATTATCGTCTTAAAAGGCGCGCATTCTTTGATTGGTTATCCTGATGGCAATGTTTTTGTGAATTTAAGTGGCAACGCGGGCATGGCCACCGCCGGCGCAGGCGATGTGCTGACCGGCTGCATCGCGGCGATGTACGGATTAGGATTAAAGACGCCAGAGGCGACACGCAAAGGCGTATTTCTGCATGGTCTGGCAGGTGACTTAGCCGCGGCCAAAAAAGGTGAAGACGGCATCACGGCCAAAGATATTATGGAATGTCTGCCTCGTGCGTTAAAAAACGACCGCGCGGGTGAAGTAGCTGATCAATATTTCGCGCCGCCGGTGATTTTGTAGGGAGAATATTTTACCGAATCGAGGGGAAAACAACATTATCCAAGGAGGGCAAAATGAGAAATTATATTAACATATTGTTTTGCGTAATTCTTTTGATCTCCGGCTGCGCCACAAGCCAGACAGCGGGAGACAGCAGCGCCCCGTCCGGAGGCAAAGGTGAATACAAGGGCATTTCGTACATAAGCGGCGGCATTGGTTTGGATGAGCGCGAAAGGCTAACCAGCATTGGCAAAAACTACAGCCTGAAGCTTGTATTCGCGGTTAAAAGCAGAGAATACCTGGCCGATGTCCGTGTAAAAATTATGGATAAATCCGGCAAAAAGGTTCTTGACGTTGTTTCGGAAGGCCCTTGGTTTTATGCCGATTTGCCAACGGGAAAATACACAGTCAGCGCGTCCCTCTCCGGTAGAGAAAAACAGAGCGCCGCGAATATTGTAAAGGGTCAGGCGCAAACCACCCTTCGATTTTACTGGGATTAATGAAGCGGGAAGAATATCAGGAATAATTATTTTGTCTATGTTCCAGGCAAAATGAATTACCCTGGTTATTATGCTCTTCCTGTACTACACAAAAAGTCAACCTCGAAGAAAATACTTGACTTTAAAGAGAAATCAAAGAAACTCTTCTCTCAGAGATCACGATAAAGGATGGGCAGATCAAAAATGGTGCTGTGTAGTAATAACAAGCCGAAGAAGTAGCCGACTCCTTACAGTCTCCTGCTAACAAGGCGTTAACTCTTTTGAAAGGAAATGTATCTTATATGAATAAGGCCAAATTTATCTTGCTACTAATCATCGCCTTTTTGGTATCGGCTGCTGTTGGATGCGAGAAAACCCCCGTTGGTTCTAGTGTTGTCAAGCAGTGGGAACCAACTGCCTTTACTTTAGATGCTGACCGGCTGCCACCCAACTATTCTGGAATTGACGCTGTTAAGTTTTATGAAATGTTTAAGTCAAAGGTTGAGAACATAAAGAAAGGTGAGTTTGAAACATCCAAAGAATTCGCTAAGCGAACTGCAAATAAGGATTTGCTGCTTTCGCCAATCAACACCTCCGATTTTTATGCGTTTCAAATTCCTATTATTCGTATGGAATATGACGCGGATGCCCAGGCTTACGATTACTATTACTCATGTGAGGAGACATATTCTTTTGGCAACTCCAAAAACTGGGTCACATGTAGGGTTGCGCACATCGAAAGAATGGAAGATACCTACGTAGGCAGTAACGCATTTGGCACTTCACGCACCGTCGAACGTAGACGAGGGCATGATTTCGCCGTAGCAATACCAAAGGGCAGCGTGGTATTGAGAACCGCGTTCTCGAAAGACAGAGATCTCTCAGAATACTATAAGTTGCGCGATAGACTCCGCGTACCGCTGGAAAAAGCGCGAAATCTCAAGGACATGAATATAGCATTATTATTTATCGGGCGCGTAATGGATGCGAAGATCATCGAAGGACGTAGCGACCTTAGGGAACCGAAAATTGACGATCCCCTCGGGCCGCGTGATATTTACATCACGCAGGACGCAGTGCCGTTTGAGCTAAAGAAGATTGTTTATTACGTTGTTCAAACAGGCGAAATACTGTGGCAACGTGCCTACTAAAGAGCTACGCGCCATCGTTGCAATGAAAGTAACGCCTATCGGAGGCGCTTTCCTGAACTCAGACATTCAGCACAAATATTTTTAGGAGGGAATCATGGCTAAATTTGGTATTGGATTAAACAGAGAAGT
This sequence comes from Syntrophaceae bacterium, assembly GCA_016928765.1. Taxonomy (GTDB): domain Bacteria; phylum Desulfobacterota; class Syntrophia; order Syntrophales; family Smithellaceae; genus UBA4810. The sequence continues at coordinate 3,719 of JAFGKC010000023.1, read as the reverse complement.
TGTCGCGGAAGTTAATGCAGGAAAAATAAAAGAACCATTTAGCGTTGCTGATGTTAAAAAAATGATTCAGCGAAAAGCGTGGAAGCCTGCGCCATCTGAGAAATATGTAAATTCTTGTCTTGCAGATGCGGCTAGTAATAGCCACAGCCACACCTATGGTAAATATTTTGAATCTGTCGGGGAAGGCAAATATAGAGTTCGTAGGGCTTACAAAGGAAATAAGAGGCAGTAAAATTTTGTTCTAACAAAATCAACACAACCGATCGCTACGCTCCGGCTGATTTTTTCTTTACACATTTTAAGCACAAATCATTAAAATATTTCGAAATGTAGTATATTTAAATTAATATAGTTGAGAAATAACATCATGAAAATTTGCAAAAATTGTTTCCGCGAATTTGATGAACACGGAGATGACAATCATAACCCCATGGTGAAACTGGGTATGATATTTTTGGAGCATACCTCAGAAGTTAATCCTGGTGATTATTGTCCTAAGTGTCGAGAAGAATTGGGAGTTATGAATCTTATTGGATTTGAAAAGTGATTAAATGAATATATGACATCTGCATTTATGGAGGTGAAAGAGATTTGGAGCGTTGCTCAGATTAAGCAATCCCCAAATCTAAAGATATATGCCAGCAGTTATTTAACAACGGAAGGATCAGATAATATTAAGTCAAGATCTCTCTTGCTAGCTGGAATCACTTGCTTACGTGTGCCATTAAAGCTATTTGCAAGTTCCTGTGAAAAGGAAAATCTTTCATCAGATGTTACATAATCACAAATTTTCAATTTCTTTTTTCATAATTGTAAATACACCCTTAATTCTATTTTCTCCTGTCCTGAGATAAATAACAACGTCTCCTTCATTCAATTTATCCCACTGGTATTTCCGATAAAATCCAACCCTACGATTATCTTTTTCCCAAAGATCTTTATGGTGAACAACTAACCATATTTTTTTAGCCATAATCTTACCTCTTTTGGGTTCGTGTTTAATTGTTAACAATCGAGTTTAAAACTTTTTTTAAGCCCTCTTTTTTTAAACTTCTCTGATCTTTTGCATATCGCCATCCCGTAGGATACGTCAAATATATGCTAATTATTTCAGAAAACCATATTTTATCTTGAATAATTTCCCCTTTTTTCAAAAACGAAATATAATTGTTCGAAGTATTATGTGAGTATTTCATTATATCGTATTGTGTCTTTCCAAAACAAATAATGTTCATAATGTTATAATCAACAATTAGTTTTTTAATGGTGGCTTTGCTTGTTTCGATCATTTTTTTATATTCTGTTTTCCCAAAGAAATTGATCAAATGAGTTGGATCTTTTGTAGGGAAAGGGAACAATACCGCCATGAAGAATCTAAAAGGACTCTGATATTCATTTTTAATCATAACTGTAGCATCAATTTTACCATCATAGGTGAAAAATCCGGTGTCTCTTAAGGTATCCCAGAAAGGATTTGCCCTTCCTCTGTTTGGTGACAAAAACATCCCTTGCTTTACCGAATTAGGATGAGGGTTGCTGAGTAAGATCAATACTGGAATTTTTGAATTATCATCAGGGATCAGCGGCCCTTCTGTTTTATACCTAATCCGATGGTTGAGATCGTCAAAAACATACAAGTCTGACCATTTTCTCAACTTATCTTGGATGACTGATTTTACTTGGTAATAATCTCTCTCAATGGTGACGATTTCTTCGTGAATTATAGATATTGTATCCATTTTTTTCCCCTTCTATTTAGGTCGGATATATTTCAACATTCGACCTTTCAATTATTTCAAGCCTCCTTTTTCATTTCCACTTATAAATCGTCATCCATGTCCACCAAATCATATTTTAATCGTTTTATAAAATCACGGCTCCCCGTAAAAGACATTCCATATGGTCTCTTCCAATAGTCTGCATGGAAGATTACGTATTCCCATAAGTTAAGCGCCAGTTTCATAAAAATATAAAACTTTATTCTTACCCATAAAGTTCCTGAACGCTCCTCATAGTTCATATCATTTACCCTTTCTTCGTCTTTTATCAAGGTTATAAAGCGTCACCACTGTTGTCTCGTCATCGCTTAAAAGAACCGCTTTATCTTTGACTCTATCAAGAGCCTGTAACAGGTGCTTTTTTCTTTTCTGGGTCATTTGATACTCAACCACATTTCCATCTCTTCTTACGCGAGTTCCAAAAATCGTTATAAGCTCAATATCATCTGCTTGAAATCCTCTTTGCTGCTTTCTAACTGCCGCGTGCCTAGATAATTCCATTTCGTCACCTCCAAATTTTCAAAGAACAAAAAAATTATATAATTCTCTCTCGCTCTTGATTGACTATTTACCGGAGATATTCCTAGAAGTCAAGGAAAAAGGTTTGTAACTTATTGATAATACTATACAATATAATATAATACAATACAAGACAATACAATTGATCGATCATTAATTGACTAATTCATTCAATTAATAAATCCATATCCAGACACGGACTCGGTACCTATTTTATGCTCAAAGGAATCAATAATGAGGATGGTATAAAGAAGGATGGTTTTATCAATATGGACAACCTGTTTGGCTACATCAAAACCCAGATTGAACGAATTGTGCGGAAGCAATATACAACAAATAAATACCGCAGTTGATTGGTCAAAAGAAATCACGGAAGGAATGATAGCTAATGTCAGATACTTTATTTCAAGTGGCAATCCCCAATTTATTTTTGTACTGAATGTTGAGGATAAGTAAGTGAAAGTAACGTATTTTTCCCTATGCTATGTACTTCTTGAAAGAATATAATCCGCTACCGCTTGAAGCTGATCTTTCTCTGTGCCTGCGGGGAAGATGCTGAGCATTCTTTTGGCATCACTGATGTATTTTTGGGCGCATTTAAGGGCGTAGTCGATACCGCCGTGTTCTTGTATAAAGATCAGAATTTCCTTCAGGGATTTTCGCGAAAGTTTCTTGCGCGATACTTTTTCTTTAATTAGCTTTCTCTCCGCCGGTTTTGCTTTTTTCAAGGCGTAAATGAGCGGCAGGGTCATTTTGCCTTCTTCCAGATCCTTGCCGATGGATTTACCGAAGTCTTTTTCTTTGGCCATGTAATCAAGCGTATCGTCCGTCATCTGAAAAGCCATGCCGATATTATGGCCAAAATGCGCCAGCGTGGTAACTTTATCCTGAGAGGCGCCTGCCAGAATGGCGCCGCATGAACAGGCGGCGGAAATCAATACCGCCGTTTTCTTGTGAATAATTGTAAGATATTCTTCTTCGGTAAGATTAACATCGCCGCATTTCATGAGCTGAAAAACTTCGCCCTCTGACATGACATTAGTCACATCCGACATCATCTTCAGTATCTGCATATTGCCGATTTCCGTCATCAGGGTGAATGACTTAGAATAAAGAAAATCACCTACAAGAACGCTGGCCGCGTTGCCCCAGATGTTGTTGGCGGAAGTTTTACCGCGGCGCATAATCGCCTGGTCAATTACGTCATCGTGCAGAAGCGTGGCGGTATGGATAAATTCCATCACCGCGGCCATGGGGAAGCGGTTTTTCCTTTTATAGCCGCAAAGCGCCGCGCTGATTAAGAGCAACAGGGGACGGAATCTTTTGCCGCCGCTGCCAATCAGATGGCGGGAAACCTCGGGAATAAGTTTTACATCGGAAGTTATATATCGGCTGAGGTATTTTTCTACCTCTTGCAGGTCT
>JAFGKC010000202.1 GCA_016928765.1 Syntrophaceae bacterium | reverse complement strand
TAGAATCTTTTTTTGCGCGGGTGTCCAGCGGCTAAAAATGGAGGCACCGGCCAGATTTATAATCGCGTCATGTTTGCCGACAGATTCCTGCCATCGTCCTTTTATTGTCGGATTACCGGCGATATAGGAAACTTTCGGCAGTCTTGTTTCAGAGCTATCCGGATTAGGCGTTAAAATAGAAACATCATGGCCTTCTTTAATCAATCGCCCGGCCAGAAAAGTGCCGACAAATCCCGTGCCGCCTGTTATAAAAACTTTCACCTTTATCTCCTCCGGATAAATTACAATTTTTTATTGTCCGTCTCCGATTAGCGGAAGTACTTTGTCCAGCTTAAAATAAATCAGATATTTGGGTCCGGTTTTGTATTTACCTTCCACCTCTTTATATTTTCTGCGGCGGATTTCTTCAATCAGCGGGCTGTCCTTTTCCTCGCGGATTTTCGTCAGATACAAACGCTTGCCTTCATATTTATCCGCCTCTTTAAAAAGATAAACAGCATGGGGGCTGGAGAGCAAATTTGCATGAGTCAGTCTTTCCGCCGTAATAAATGCCACGGTTTCTTCATCAAAAAAATGCGGCCTGCCGTAAATAGCGGCATTAACCTTACCGCTTTTATCCGCGGTGGAAAGAACTCCAACGCCCTTAGCCTGCTCAAAATACTCATTAAGTTTCATTGTCTTTTCCTCTTTTTTTAAATGGTTTAACATAAAATATGGGCATTTACCCGGCCTTTGTAAAGATATGATAAAATGACGATTTTTATATTGTTTATAATGTTTTCCGCTTTTATTAATGTTGACATATATGGAAAAAATATGTTTTTCTCCATTTTCGGCGAAGGAGAAATATAAGTGGCCAAAAAATCAAAAACCAGTTTCTTTTGCCAGCATTGCGGCTATATGTCGCCAAAATGGCTGGGTAAGTGCCCTTCCTGCGAAGGATGGAACTGTTTTGCCGAAGAGTTAGTTACGCCAACCGATTCCGGCAGCCGCGCCGAGATGAATTTCGGCGGCAAACCCCTGACTATCGAAGAAATACCTTTGGAAGAAGGCAAACGCCTGGCTACGGGAATTGCCGAGATCGACCGTGTTTTAGGCGGCGGTGTGGTCAGTGGCTCGGCAGTTTTAATCGGCGGCGAGCCGGGTATCGGCAAATCCACGCTGATGCTGCAGATGATGGATAATCTGGCGCAAAACGGCGCCAAAGTGCTTTATGTTTCCGGCGAAGAATCAGCCAGCCAGATTAAAATGCGCGGTCAGCGTGTCGGCGCCGCGTCTAAGAATCTGTTAGTGCTTGTGGAAGTATCGCTCGAAAAAATTCTGGAACAGATAAAAAATATTTCACCGGCGATTGTCGTAATTGATTCCATCCAAACTCTTTATTCATCGGATCTGATGTCCGCTCCGGGCAGCGTCGGGCAAGTGCGTGAGGCGTCATCAAGGCTTATTTTGTTTGCCAAGAAATTCGGTATTCCGGTTTTTCTGGTCGGCCATGTTACCAAAGACGGCTCTATTGCGGGGCCAAAAGTTTTAGAACACATGGTCGACACGGTTCTTTATTTTGAAGGAGATTCCGGCCACGCCTACCGAATAATACGCGGGATTAAAAACCGTTTCGGGCCGGCTAATGAGATCGGCGTTTTTGAAATGCAGGAGAAGGGATTAAAAGAAGTCCCCAATCCTTCGTCTTTCTTTTTAGCGGAAAGGCCGCAAAATGTTTCCGGCTCAGTTGTAGTTCCCAGCCTGGAAGGCACGCGGCCGATTCTGGTGGAAATTCAGGCGCTGGTTTCCCCCACCAATCTGGGAATGCCGCGACGCACAGCCATCGGCGTGGATCATAATCGCGTGTCGCTTTTGGTCGCTGTTCTGGATAAAATCTGCGGCCTCCATCTGGGCGCGTCTGATATTTTCATCAACGTCGCCGGCGGCATAAAACTTTCTGAACCGGCGGTTGATTTAGGCGTGGTTGCCGCGATGGCCTCAAGCTTTTTAGATAAGCCAATTGACGCGCGCACCGTTGTTTTAGGAGAAGTGGGGCTCACCGGCGAAATACGCGCTGTTTCTCAAATGGAAACAAGGGTAAAAGAAGCGGCACGCCTGGGATTTGAGTTTTGTATAGCACCCAAAACCTCATCCGCGCAGGCAATTAAAGTGGCAAAAATAAAAGTGATAAACGTCAGCTCACTTCAACAGATGCTGGAAAACTTATTTTAGCCGCACAAGGCGCGCCACAAGATTTTTTTCGAAAAATCCGGCTAAGTATTGACATTATCAAAAAAATGTTTAAGTTAGCGCCGCTATTCAGCATTTATGAATAAAAACATAAAAAAAGCAGGAAAGGAGAAAAATGTATGAATATCAGACCTTTACAAGATAGAATTATTGTAAAACGTTTGGCGGAAGAGCAAAAAACCAAGGGAGGCATCATTATCCCGGACACCGCCAAGGAAAAGCCAATTGAAGGAAAAGTAGTAGCCGTAGGCAAAGGCAAAGTGGCCGATGACGGCAAGCTGATTAAACCGGAAGTAAAAGTAGGCGACAAAATTCTTTTCAGCAAATACGGCGGCACCGAAGTAAAAATTGACGGTGAAGAATATTTGATCATGCGGGAAGACGACATTTTAGGAATCATTGAAAAATAAGAATAATTAAGGAGGAATATAGAAAATGGGAGCAAAAATACTTCTTTACGATGAAGAGGCGAGGAAAGCGATCCTCAAAGGGGTAAACACCCTGGCCGACGCTGTAAAG
>JAFGKC010000201.1 GCA_016928765.1 Syntrophaceae bacterium | reverse complement strand
CTGAATTATGGAAATACAGCAAGACTTCAAAGAGTTGCTCGCGTTATTCAACGTTCACAAAGTTGAATACATCATTGTCGGAGCTTACGCGCTTGCCTTTCACGGCGCGCCGCGTTTTACCGGAGATATTGATATACTCGTGCGGCCTCTGCCGGAAAACGCGAAAAAAATATTATCCGCATTAAAAGATTTTGGATTCGGCTCCGTTAATCTAACTGTCAATGATTTTCAAAAACCTGATCATGTGGTTCAATTGGGCCATACGCCGGTGCGTGTAGATATTGTTACTTCTATCACCGGAGTTACCTGGGAAGAGGCGGATCGGGGAAAACAGGCAGGTTTTTATGGAGACGTCTCTGTATTTTTTTTGGGCAAAGAGCAATATATTGCCAACAAGCATGCCACAGACAGATTGAAAGATAAGGCAGACCTGGAAGCTCTTGGAGAAAAATAATTTATATAATATTGCTGCTTTCATGAATCAATTAGAAATAGTTCTTAAAGACAGTAATTTTATATAAACGTCGCCGTTTTTTTTATTCACAAGGAGATATTAAATGAAAACAGCAAAGATTTTTTTATTGATAGCGACTTTGGCAATGGTGACGGGATGCCCCGTTGTTTCCAAAAATATCGTCGGCCTGGAAGATTACACACTCGATGCGCAAAAAATAGACGGCACCTGGATTAATGAGGACGGCGCCATGATGATCAAAACGCTGGATGCCCAAAAGGGCTTGATAAAAATAATTTTCCTCGAAGATAAGGAAAATATCGAAACTGCCAAAATAAAAATCATGAAAGGAAAGAAATGGCTGTATTTCAACATGCTGCCGGAAGAAAGCGACAAAGAGCCGGAATATCTGTGGGGCAGAATCAGCATAGAAGACAATAGAATTATTTTCTGGCACACGTCAAATGATCCTTTTGCCGAAGCGGTTAAAAAACACAAAATTAAAGGGACGATAGACAAAAAGAAAGATATTAGCGGCAAATTGTCGTGGGAAACGTCCACGGTAATTCTCAGCGACAGCGCGAAAAATATTATCAATCTGGTGGAAACGTCCGATAAGAATTATTTTGTCTGGGACGACCCCACGGTGTTTATTAAACTGGCGAAGTAACGAAACCCGCGGAAAGAATTTTTATGTTTTGCCCAAAATGCAAAGCTGAATACCGGGAAGGTTTTTATAAATGCGCGGATTGCGGTGTGGATTTAGTTGCAGATCCGCCGCCGCAAGAGGAATTGCAATATGTGGACATGGTCGAAGTATTTTCGACATATAACCGCGGCGATATCGCGTTTATAAAATCTGTATTGGACGCTGAAGGAATTCACTATTTTTTTCAAGGCGAAGGGTCCGCGATGATGGTCGGCGCCGGTGCCTACGCCCGTCTTCTGGTTAAAGCCGACGAGACGAACCGAGTCAGGGAAATTCTGCAGGAATTGGGATTTTTATAACGTACTGATCACCGGCGGCGCAAGCCGTCCGATGAATGCTTTTGTTAAATTCCGCCAATGAATAGAACCGGAAACGATTTTAAAAAAATCGTCTCCGGTTCTATTTTCCCACAGCTCAATTATCTGTTTTCTTCAATGACCTGCCTGTAAGCTTTTGTTTCCACATAGAGTTCATCTTTTAGTGGATTGAGCCTGTTTTTACGAATTTTATTAAACTGATAGGCCGCCAGTGCGACATTGGCGATCAAGGCCAGGAGGCTAACGATAAAGCACGCTTTTGGATTATGAGTGGTGGGAACAGGAGCGATGCGATCCGCAAACGAAGGGATTGTCATGACAAACATAATCCACAAAGCAAGGGTCTGTGCGCGATGCTGCAGCCAGGCTCCTTTTTTGATAAAGAAGGCCGGGATGGTGCAGGCAAGCAGTAAGGCCAAGCCGCAGTAAAATGAATGATCGGCTATACAGTTGTATGTATAGGCAAAGTTCCATAAATCATAAGCGATGATCCAGGGCCAGATCATATCCGGCCAAATCATATCCTTTGTCCTGTCTTTGGAAACAAAAATACCCAACCAGCCGCAGATGGTGATGATGTTGAGCAGTCCCGCTATACCGTTCATAATATTCCATGGGCCGGACATCAACCAGAGATTATCTATATAAGCTCCGTTCCACGCGCCATATGAATAGCACTGAAAATCACGGATGCATGCTTCAAGGATATTGATTGCCAGGATAAAGGCAGGAAAGCATAATGCCCACTTCTTTTTGGCAAGTGCCGGAATAAAGCGGATAGCCATAAAACCAAGACACCCCGCAAGAGCTGAATAAGTTTTTACCCAGTTAAACCAAGTGCCTGTGCCATATTCATTGCCCGGTGCTGCAGTCGTTGGCCAGACAAATATAGTCAGCGCTGCAGGAACAATTAGAAATAGTACAAGCCCGCCCCATTTTGTGGTACGGCCAAGTTCATTGAAAGCCATCAAAGCAAATAGAACAAAAAGCCAGATAGCCCAACCATTGAAGTTTGTTACTTCATACAAAATACCCATAGCCTTTTACCTCCTTAAATTCGAAAATTTTTAAAAAGGAATTGTTATGTGCAGAGCCATGTCTTTCATATTCATTCTTTGCATATTTTTATGATGTTATTATCAGATTCATAAATACGCATCTTTCGTAATGAACAATTAATATACGCAGTTCGTATTTTTCGTAATTTTGTGAAATGTTACTGTATTTGGGAAAAAATAAAAAGAGAATAAATCTCCGTGAAAGCAGGGTAATTTGATGATTATCTGGATTCCCCGGTCTCCCGAGCATGCGCCGGGCAAATGAACCGGGGAATGACAGCGGAAGGGTTGTTATTATTTGTTTTTACTGTGTAAAATAGATTACCGCGTTTATCAGGGCGAAATAAGAAAAAACATATTTTATTAGGACACTTAGAAAGAAAAGCTCGTTTTTCTTGACAGGCTGCGGAGCGTTTCATATACTCCCGCCACTAAATTACGCAAAGAAATCAAAAGGAGTATAACATGCGAACAAAAGAACAATATTATGAGGGGTTGAAGAAACTCAAACCAAACCTCTATCTTAATGGAGAAAAAATCAACCGTGAGCATCCGGTACTGGATCAGGCTAAGGGCGTTATCGGCGTTACGTTCGACCTTGCCGCCGATCCCGAAACCAAAGATCTGGTTACCGCAAAAAGCCATATCACCGGCGAAACCATCAACCGCTTCACCCACATCCACCAGAATGTTGAAGATTTGCACAAAAAGCAGGACATGACCCGCATGCTGGTTCAGCGCGTCAGCCAGTGTATTGGCCGCTGCATGGGTGTTGATGCGATCAACGCGATCAATTCCGTATCGTTTGAAGCCGACAAGGTCAACAAGGGCCAGACCCAATATTACAAGAACTTTCTGAAATGGCTTGAATATTTTCAGAAGAATGATTTGGTGGGTTGCTGCGCCCAGACGGATGTCAAAGGTTTGCGTCTACTCAGACCCGCCGAACAGCCGGATCCGGATCAGTATCTGCATGTTGTTGAAGAACGGCCAGACGGCATTGTCGTGCGCGGCGCGAAAGTTCATATCACGTTTGCTTCCGTGGCTGATGAAATCCTGGTCGTACCCACTCGCTCCCTGACCAAGGACGAAAAAGCTTATGCCTTAGCGTTCGCCATT
>JAFGKC010000200.1 GCA_016928765.1 Syntrophaceae bacterium | reverse complement strand
TTACTTCGTGATAATTAATCCAGTAAGGGAGATTGTAATGATAGAAGTTAGATGGCACGGTCGCGGTGGCCAGGGAGCGGTGACTTCGGTGGAATTACTGGCTGTTTCGGCAATCGCCGCGGGAAAATACGCTCAGGGATTTCCCAGTTTTGGGCCAGAAAGAAGAGGCGCTCCGGTAGCCGCGTTTACAAGAGTTGATAGTCAAAAAATCAACAAAAGATCAGGTATTTACAAGCCTGATGTTGTGCTGGTACTCGATGCCAGCCTTATCGGTCTGGTAAATGTAACGGAGGGTTTGAAACCCGAAGGGAAATTAATCGTCAATACCCACAAAACACCCGATGAAATCCGCAAGCAATTGGACTTTAAAGGCACTGTGGCTACCGTAGACGGCACGGGAATCGCCCGCAAGGAAATGGGGGTTCCTATCGCCAACACGACCATGATCGGCGCACTTTTAAAGGTAACAGGAATACTCGAACTCGACGCGATGAAAGAAGCTGTGGAACATCGCTTTGGCCGTATAGCGCAAAAAAATCTGGCGGCTATGAAACGTGCCTACGACGAAATAAAAATCAGCAATTAAGGGGTATATTTATATGGCATTAAAAACATGGAAGGAGCTTCCAATTGGTTGTGTTGTTTCCGAACCGGGAAGCGCCAGTGAATATCACACAGGCAGTTGGCGTTCACAGCGCCCTGTCTGGAACGACGCCAAATGCATCAAGTGCGGCATTTGTTATGTGTTTTGTCCGGAAGGATGCGTGCAGCAGGGAGAAGATGGTTTTTTCAGGGCAAACCTAGATTATTGCAAGGGATGCGGTATTTGCGCGCATGAATGCTGGCCAAAAGCCATAGAAATGGTGGAGGAGGAATAATATGGGCAAACGCGTGGGTATGGAAGTGGCAATTGCCGTAGCGGAAGCCGTTGGCCTTTGCGATATTGACATGGCAGCAGTTTATCCCATTACGCCACAGTCGCACATCGCGGAGCATCTTTCCGATCTAGTCGCCAATGGAGAAATCGACGCGGAATTTGTGACTGTGGAATCAGAACATTCAGCGATGAGCGCTGTTATCGGCGCTTCCGGAGCGGGCGCGCGCGCTTTTACGGCGACAAGCTCGCAGGGACTGATGCTTATGCATGAGCTGCTGCCGATCGCGTCAGCCATGCGCCTGCCGATCTGCATGGCCATTGCCAATCGGGCGATTTCCGGCCCCTTAAACATTTTAAACGATCATACAGACATCATGCCCCAGCGCGATTCCGGCTGGATATCCATGTTTGTAGAAAACGGACAGGAAGCGATTGATATGTCCATCATTGCTTTCAAAATTGCCGAACACAAAGACGTCATGCTACCTGTTAATGTCAATATTGACGGCTTTCAGTTAACCCACATGGTGGAGCCTTTTGAAATGCCCACGCAGGAAGAAGTCAATCAGTTCCTGCCGCCATTTGTTCCCCATGCGACGCTTCATCCCGCAAAGCCCGTCACCATGGGCGCTTTTGCCATGTCGGACTATTTTGCCGAAATTATGAAAGCCAAAGATGAAGCTCTAAAGAACTCAAAAAAAGTTATTCTGGAAGTCTGGAGCGAATGGGCAAAATTATTTGGCCGCTCCTACAAACCTGTGGAAACTTACAAATCTGAAGACGCGGAGATTCTGATGTTGACAATGGGTTCAATGGGCGAAACAGCGCAGATGGCCATTGATGAACTTAGAGATAAGGGAATCAAAGCCGGTTTGGTCAAATTACGCCTGTGGCGTCCTTTTCCGTTTGAAGAATTAAAGGCCGCTGTAAAAAACGCGAAAAAGCTGATTGTCACTGACCGCGCCATTTCTTTTGGCGGTCCCGGCGGCCCGGTGTTTTCAGAAATTAAATCGGCGCTATATGCTGAAAACCAGCGGCCTTTGATTTATAATTACATTTATGGTCTAGGCGGCAGAGACATTCCCGTGCCTGAGTTTGTAGGTATGTTTGAAAAAGTTCTGGCGGACAAGACCGGACAACTAGTTGATTCTTATGAATTTTGGGGAGTGAGAGAATAATGAATATTGTAGAAAATTTTGATTTATTTGCTCCGAAGCTAATTAATAAACAAGAGCTTTTATCCTCCGGTCACCGCGCCTGTTCAGGTTGTGGTGAAGTTTTGGCTGTAAGATTAATGTGCAAGGCACTCGGCGAAAATACAGTAATCGCGGCTGCTACCGGGTGTATGGAAATCATCTCCAGCATGTTTCCTACTACCGCCTGGCGCGTACCTTGGATCCATGTTGCTTTTGAAAATACGGCGGCTGTGGCATCAGGTGTGGAAGCGGGACTCAAAGCATTGCGCAAAAAAGGAAAAATAGATGACCGTTATATCAAAGTGGTCGGAATGGCCGGCGACGGCGGAACAATGGATATCGGATTTCAGGCGCTTTCGGGAGCGATGGAACGCGGTCATGATATGATTTTTGTGTGTTTTGATAACGAAGCATACATGAATACAGGAATTCAGCGTTCCAGCGGTACGCCAATGGGCGCTTCCACCACAACCGCGCCGGCCGGTAAAGTCAGTTCCGGCCAAAAAACTTGGAAAAAAAACATGGCTGAAATCATGGCTGCCCACGGCATACCCTATGTAGCTACCGCGTGTCCCAGTTATCCTTTAGATTTCATACGTAAGATAGAAAAGGCCAAAAGCATCAAGGGGCCTTCATATATACATTGTTTTTCCATGTGCCCGACCGGATGGCGGTCACCTTCAAATACGGCAATTTCTGTGGGACGTCTTGCTGTGGAAACGGGTGTATTTCCATTGTTTGAAGTAGAACATGGTCTTTACCGGGTATCACCAGACATGCCCAAAAAACTTCGCCCTGTAAAAGATTACTTCAAATCCCAAGGTCGTTTCCGACATTTGAAAGAAGACGAAATAGATACAATTCAGGACCGTATTAATTTAGAGTATAAAAAATTGTTGGAAAAAGAAAAGTGTCTCAAGACAGGAAATGCGCAGAAAATAACAGAGGTGGGATAAGCATGAAAAAGGCCGGAAATTTTGCAGCAAAAGCAAAAGAAATTGTTAAAAAGCACGGCGGCGACAAAAGCGCACTGATTGCCGTGTTGCAGGATATACAGGAAACTTTTAATTATCTTCCCAAAGAGGCGCTAAAGACAGCGTCAAAAGTCATGAATGTTCCTTTAAGCCGCGTTTACGAAGCAGCCACATTTTACGCCGCTTTCAGCTTGAAGCCCCGCGGTAAAAACATTATCAAGGTTTGCAAGGGAACGGCATGTCATGTCCGCGGCGCGTTGGCACTGCAGGACAGATTTGAAAGCACGCTTGGCATCAAACCGGGAGAAACAACCCCTGACAAAATGTTCTCGCTCGAAACGGTCAACTGCGTGGGAGCATGCGCGCTGGGCCCTGTTGTGGTGATTAATACTGATTATCACGGCCAGGTGACCATCAATAAGGTAGATAAAATAATAGATAAAATTAAAAAAGAGGGGGCCTAATGATGAAGGAAACCCAAGCCCACCAGATCGAAAAAGATTTAAAAATTAATTACGGTCCGAATAAAAAGTTCGTCACCGTTTGTGCCGGCACAGGTTGCCGGGCTTACGGGAGCCTTAAAGTCAAAGAAGCTCTCGAGACAGAATTAAGAAAACAAAACATGCAGGTGGATGTGCTGGCTACCGGATGCATGGGCTTTTGCGAAAAAGGCCCCATGATCGTCATCCATCCCGATAAATATTTTTATCATTCGGTCAAAGTGGAAGATGTTCCGGAAATTGTTTCCAAAACAATAGCAAAGGGGGAAGTGATCAGCAGGCTTCTCTACCGTGATCCGGACACGAAAAAAACACTTTTCCGGGAAGAGGATTTACCTTTCTATAAAAAACAGTTGAGAGTGGTATTCGGCAAAAACGGTATGCTGGAACCGACCCGTATTGAGGATTATCTGGCTATTGACGGATACCAGGCGCTGGGTAAAGTGCTTTCTGAGATGACCCCGGAAGATGTCATCAACGAAGTCAAGAAAGCCGGCCTCAGAGGCCGCGGGGGCGGCGGATTTCCGGCGGCTGTGAAATGGGAAGGCGTCCGCAGGGCGCACGGTGAACCTAAATATGTAATTGCCAATGGTGATGAAGGTGACCCCGGCGCTTACATGGATCGAAGCCTCATGGAAGGCAATCCGCATAGCATTATTGAAGGCATGATCATCGGCGCCTACGCCGTCGGCTCCAACGAGGGCTATATTTACGTGAGAAACGAATACCCTCTGGCGGTTACCCATCTCACGCTGGCCATCCAGGCGGCGAGAAAGATGGGCCTTTTAGGGAAAAATATTCTAGGCACTGATTTTTCATTTGATATTCACATTACCAAAGGCGCCGGAGCTTTTGTCTGCGGCGAATCTTCCGCTTTGTTTGCTTCGATTGAAGGACGCGCCGGTGAGCC
>JAFGKC010000199.1 GCA_016928765.1 Syntrophaceae bacterium | reverse complement strand
GTGCGGTGATGTGTAAAGACCGACACGATACCCGGCACTTTGTAATATCGAAGCGATCATCGTGGCGGTCGAACCTTTGCCGTTAGTGCCGGCAACCATTATTGTCTTGTATGTATTTTGTGGATTATTCAGACGCGAGAGAAGTTCGGAAATAGCCTCCAAACCAAAACGCATAACATCAATATTTAAACCATCAAGATAAGTAAGGGAATTGATTTTTTTCATTAGCAATCACGCTTGGATTCTCCTAAATTAGTTTTTCCCCGTTAGCATACCTTTGCTAAGTAATCAATATTTTTATATAATTACTTAATATCAGTTTGCTGCGGTTATATTGTGCGATTTAATAATTTTATCTTTGGAGCGACAAAAAGATTATTATAAATTTGGCATTGATCTTTTTAGTCTGCATTGAGTAAACTCTGCCAGGTATTACGCTGTAAAAATGAATCAGCAACGTTCGTTTCCATTTCTTCGAATAACGCATAAGGCGCTGTAAAGGTCATACAATTGGCATCTCCGAGCTGCTTGCGCACATAAAGACGCGCTGAAAGATCCGTCAGACCCACAACACCGCGAGGTTTAACCTCTTTTGCTTCCTCATAGGGATAAATACCGATAGTCTGGCAACCGGCGGCATACGGGATTATCACATTTTCATTACTTTCGCGGCCGTAATTGGCCAGAACCACGAGCGCGCTTAACTGATCAGGGTTTACAAAAAATATTATCGACTGCGGTTTTTCATTTTTTAAATCTACCGCGCTTAAAGGCTTAAATACAACATAAGGTTCCGGAATTTCTGTTATCGGCAAATTCTCGATAAACTTACTAACCAGCGTGGGGGACTTAATATAACGCTCACCATGCAAAAAATTATCATAAGCCTCATCGCGCATGAATGGTTTTATTTTCTGAGCCAATTCCTTACCGCCATCTCTTTTCTCATTACCCGATGACAGAAAATGACAAAAACCATCTTCGCCGCCGGGAAATTTTTTGTATTGATTACCGAAACCTAAACCAACTCCTCCGCCGACACATCCAAATGTCTTGATATCAGCAACAGCAGTTTTTCCTTTTGCCGCATGAACCACCAGCCACATAACACAACCCCATTTACCCTCTTGAAACTGCATTGCTCCCTGCGGCTTTTCTTTTGACCAGATGAGAGCGACCGGATTATGTTTAAGTCTTATCGCATCAGCCATCATGCTTTTCATGATATTTTTTACTTTCCTCATTTCTAATCTATTGCATGTTTTTACATGGAAAAAACAAAGAGACAACTGTTCCCTTACTTATTTCACTTTTAATTTCCATTCGGCCGCCGTGAGCAATCATCAAATGTTTTACAATAGATAAACCCAGACCAGTGCCTCCCAAGTCTCGCGAACGGGTTTTATCCACCCGATAAAAGCGCTCGCCTAAGCGCTGAATTTCTTCTTTCGGTATTCCAGCGCCTGCATCAATGATATTAATAATTACGCCTTCTTTTTCTTCTGTGGCATTTATCGTTACCTTGCCGTCATCCTGATTAAATTTAACGGCGTTATCCAATAAATTGACAAATATCTGCACCAGGCGGTCTTTATCACCACTGATTGTGATTGTGTTTTGCGGCAATTCATTGATAATCTTAATATTTTTCTCAGTCGCTTTAGTTTCAAACAGTGGGATAACGCCGCCGATCACTTCCGCAAGGTCAATATCCTCATGTTTGAAGTTTGTTTCACCAAGTTCTATTTTAGATATAGTCATCAGGTCTTCCACCAGGCGGTTGAGCCGCTCGGCCTGATTAAGCATAATGCCAACAAACTTATCCATATCTTCTGATTTTTTTACATTTCCCGATTTAATTGTTTCCAGATATCCGATTATCGCCGTCAGAGGCGTACGTATTTCATGTGTAACATTGGCGATAAAATCCGTGCGGATCATTTCCAGTTTTTTCAGGCGGGTAATATCATGAAATACGATCATTGCCTTATCGGTCTCATCGCTTCCATGAAAAGACGATATGCTAACTTTCATAATAATCGTATCAGTTGTGCCTAATGTGATTTCACCGGTCGCAGTTTTCTCATCCTGCTTGAACTTATTATACAAATCCTGCAATTCTAAATTGCGCAGCGCCTCTAGCAAAGTCTTTCCGTAAACATTATCATATTCCCGGCTCAGAATATTGGCCATGGTTGGGCTAATAAATTCAATTTTTTCTTCTTCATTCAAGATCAAAACGCCTTCATTAATACTTGTGATTGCCGTCATCAATTTGCTTTTTTCTTCATTGGCCAGTTTTATTTGATTTTTGAGCTCATCCACAAGATAATTAATATTTTCAGCAAGTCTTTTTGTTTCGTCCGATGTTCTCAATACAATGGAACTGGTCGGAAGACCTTGGCGCAGCTTGCGCGTTATTTTTTCCATAAGCCTTATTGGCGCGGCAAGCCGATAGGAAATAAAGAGAGCGGTCACCAGGGAGATGATTGCCAAGATTATTATTGTCACGAATATTGATTGATAAACTTTTTCAATGAAACTGTTTACATCATGCAGAGGCCGGGCAAGACGAATATACCCGGTTATCTGGTTATTTTTTTTGATCGGGGCGGCGACATAAAGCATGTCGACATTGAGAGTGTTACTGAAGCGGACCGATTTCCCATATCCTTTAATCCTGGACTCTTGAATTTCCGGACGATGTAAATGATTGTCCAGGTCTTTACTATCCTTTTCTGAATCCGCTATTACTTTTCCTGAATTATCGAGAAGAGTCACCCTGGAATTTGACACAAGAGATATCTTCTTAAATTGTGCGGAAACCTCCTCAGCCGGCCTTAAATCAATAAGCTCAACGTAAGCCCTTAATTCTGCTTCAATTCTAGATGTTAATGCTTTTTTTATCTCGTCTTTTATCAATAAATCCAATACGAAAAAAGAAATAGAAATAATGACCAAATAGGAGAAAAATATTTTTAGGAATAAATTTTTCTTCACTGTTGATCCCCTTAACTTATTGACAATTCCTGGTGCCTTACCGATTTACCCGTTATCATATATATAACCATATCGGCAATCCCCTTTGAATGATCCGCTATCCGCTCGAGATTTTTTGAAATTTGCATGATAAATATTGCTCTTTGAATAGTTTTAGAATCATCAAGCATAAAAGTCAGCAATTCGCGGAATATCTGTTCATTTAAATCGTCGACAACCTGCTCGTGCTCGTGAACCTTTTGCGTCAATTCCAAATTTTCGTTTATAAAAGCGTCCAAGGAATTTCTGATCATTTCGTTTACCAAACTGGCCATGCGGGGCAAATCGACATAAGGCTTTAATCTCGGTAACTGATTCAACTCAATTGCCTTTTCAGCGATGTTTACCGCCATATCCCCGATCCTTTCCAGGTGTCCGGTAATTTTTATGGCCGTGGTAATAAAGCGTAAGTCGATAGCCGTGGGCTGACGAAGCGCAAGAATACGAATGCATTTTTCTTCCAGCTGCGCGTCTCTTTTATCTATTTCATCATCCTCAGCCATAACCTTGCGCGCAAAATCAGAATTTCTCTGAGTCAATGAATCCATCGCCAATTGAATTGCTTTTTCGGTAAGAGCGCCCAGGTAAATTAAATCATTTTTTATTTCCTGCAATTCTTTTTCATAGTGTGAACTGGTGTGTTTTCTCTCTTCCATTTTTATTCCTCCGGTTAAATTCTAGCCGAATCTCCCTGTAATATAATCTTCCGTTTGCTTTACATCCGGCTTGGTAAATATTTTTTCTGTTTTATTATATTCAATTAAATTTCCCAGATAAAAGAAAGCAGTTTCGTCGGATATTCTGGCGGCCTGCTGCATATTGTGAGTAACGATAATAATTGTATAAACTTTTTTCAGCTCTTCAACCAACTCCTCTATTTTCGCCGTGGAAATGGGATCAAGCGCGGAAGTCGGTTCGTCCATCAATAAGATGTCCGGTTTCATCGCCAGAGCACGGGCAATGCAGAGCCTCTGCTGTTGCCCGCCGGAAAGATTCATCGCCGATTGATTCAGAATATCTTTAACTTCATCCCACAGCACTGCCTGCTTGAGGCTCTGCTCGACAAGCTCATCCAAATTTGCGCTGCCCACTCTGTTCAGTTTCGGGCCATAGGCGATGTTGTTATAAATAGTTTTGGGAAAAGGATTCGGCTTTTGAAATACCATACCAATCTTGCGCCGTATCTCCACCGGATCAAGATCGGGGGAGTAAATGTTTTTATCCTCATAAAGTATTTCGCCTTCTACTCTTGTCCCGTCAATTAAATCATTCATTCTGTTGAGTAGCCGAAGGAGCGTTGATTTGCCGCATCCGGAAGGACCGATTAATGCGGTAACTTTATTTTTCCGGTAATTCATGGTTATATCGGTTAACGCTCGGTTTTCGCCGTAATAGAAGTTAACATTTTTAAGCTTAATTATAATATTTGCATCCATCTCTACCACCTTTTATTTCTTCTCATATAAGCTCGCACAAGTATAGCTACCATATTAATGCCCAAAACAAGCGCCACCAGAACCAATACCGTTCCATACTGAATGGGCCGCGTTTCCTCGATATTTGTTCCTGCCGTGGCCAAAACATAAATATGGTATGGCAAGGCCATCACTTCATCAAAAATTGAACTGGGAAGCTTGGAAGTAAAAAATGCGGCGGTGGTAAACATTATCGGCGCTGTTTCGCCGGCGGCGCGGCCAATACCAAGAATCGATCCGGTAAGAATACCCGGCATGGCGTTAGGCAAAACAATGCGGTAAATGGTCTGCCACTTGGATACGCCCAAAGCCAGCGAAGCTTCCCGAAATGTCTGTGGCACGGCCTTCAGCGCTTCTTCGGAAGCGCCAATTATTGTCGGCAGAATCAAAAAACCAAGGGTTAAAGAACCGGCTAAAATGCTCGATCCAAACTTGAAAAGTATTACAAAGAAAGCAAGCCCGAACAGCCCGAAAACAACGGAAGGAACACCAGCCAGGCAATTTATCCCGACTCTGATTAATCTGATCATCCTGCCCTGCTTGGCATATTCAGTCAGGTATATCGCAGAAGCGACACCAAGAGGCAGGCCAATTGATATCGCCCCAACTGTCAGGTATATAGTACCAAGAATCGCGGGCATTATACCGCCTTTAGTCATGGAATGCGTGGGCGGCTTGGTAATAAACTCCCAACTGATGGCGGATATACCGTTAATAATGATATAAATCACTATGCCGCCCAGAGCCAAAGTGATAATCAGGGCGGCGGCGCGGAAAAGAGCAAAAAACAATGATTGCTGAAAATAACGCCATTTCATTATGTTCGCCTGACTATCCCGCATAAATCTTTCCCCTTTATAGAGTTGCCGAACCCGTCTGTTTAAATTTATTCGAGACATGGTCCGCAATTAAATTGAAGGTCAGCGTCAAAAAGAATAAAACCATGCCCGTGGCAAAAAGAGCATGGTAGTGAAGACTGCGGTAAGGAGTTTCCCCCATTTCCGCGGCGATACTTGCGGTCATGGGACGCACAGAATCAAAAATACTTTCCGGAATGGCCGCCGCGCCACCCGCCACCATTAAGACGACCATTGTTTCTCCGATTGCTCTGGCCATACCCAGCATTACTGCGGTAGTTACACCGGACAGAGCCGCCGGTAAAATTACTTTCGCGATAGTTTCAAACTTTGTCGCGCCCAGAGCATAAGACGCTTCTTTAAACTCCTGCGGGACCGCATAGAGAGCGTCTTCCGAAATACTGGATATTGTCGGAATCGCCATCAGCGCAAGAATCATCGAGGCATTGACGATATTCAGGCCTGTGGGCAGATCGAATACATTTTGTAAAATGGGGGCAATAACCACCATTCCAAAGAAACCTAAAACAACCGACGGAAGCCCGGCCAGAAGCTCGATGACTGATTTCAGAATTTCTTTGATCACCCGCGGGGCGATTTCAGAAATATAAATGGCCGCCAATACTCCCAAGGGCACAGCAATCAAAGTCGCCATTATGGTGACGATGAAAGAACCGACGATAAGAGGGAAAATGCCAAAATATGGAGGATCATAGGTGGGATACCATTCCATGCCAAAGAGAAAATCTTTAACGGATACCTGCCGGAATATCGGTAATCCTTCACGAAAAAGGGAAAACACAATCATCGCCAAAACGATTATGGCGACCAGAGCAAAAACAAAAAAGATGTATTTTATGAATATTTCTTTGGTTTTCCTGTTCATCTGTTCCTTTTTTCGTCAATTAGAATTTTATAGATTAAAAAATCTCTATTGCCAGCTAATAAAATATTTCTTCGCTGCCGACATAATCTTAAAATAGTTCTACAGCGGCTTATATATTATTTTTAGCCGCTGCAAAACCATTTTATTTACCTTTTTTGCTTATTTGAAAAGTTATTTCAGGGAAATCATGGGAACATAGCCGACTTTACCCACGATTTTCTGGCCTTCTTTTGATTTAAGAAACGCGATAAATTTAGCAGTTTCTCCCTTCGGTTCACCATTGGTGTACACGTAAAGCTCACGTGCCAATGGGTATTCTTTGGAAAGAGCCGCTTCAGCAGTTCCTTTCACACCATTTACCGAAAGAGCTTTCACATTTTTATTGAGATATCCAATGCCAATATAAGCTATCGAGTAACGGTTTTTAGCAACAGCTGTGACAACCGCACCATTGGAAGCCAACATTTGAGCGCGCTGTGCAACCTTTGTCTTTTTCATAACAAAATGATCCCAAGTCTCGAATGTTCCGGAAGATGAGTCCCGCGAAATTACCACAATTTTCAAATCATTGCCGCCTACTTCTTTCCAGTTGGTGATATTACCCTGATAAATCTGGCTTAACTGATCAATGGTTAAATTAGCCACTTTGTTTTTGGGATGAACAACCGGTATTATCGCATCGAAGGCAATCACGTGCTCCACAGGATTGACGCCTTTGGACTTGGCTAAATCTGATTCTTTCTTTTTGATCGCACGGGATGCCATGCCGATGTCTGTTGTTGAATCAATAATCCCCTTAATTCCTTCACTGGAACCACCCCCGGATACAGACATCCGGACATTGGGATTTGCCTTCATATAAGCCTCAACCGCTTCCTGAATAATCGGCAAAACCGTAGTTGATCCTTTAAAAACCACTGATTCAGACGCAAAGCTGACGGTACTCAGAAGCGCAAATACAGTTGCTAAGCATAATACTCTTTTAAACATTTTTAACATAATATTCTCCTTCAAAATTTAATTGACTGAATTATATAAATCGAATGTTACAACTTGATGACAACCGTATAAACAAATCAGAACATTTTTTGATTGGTTAAAATTAATGAGCTTTATTTGATATCCGCGAATTTGTATCCAAAGCCGCGCACAGTAATGATATATTTAGGTTTTTCAACGTCTTTTTCAATTTGCGAGCGCAAGCGTCGTATATGGACATCCACCGCTCTGGGTGTGATAAACGTTCCATCCCCCCATACATTGTCGATAATTTGATCTCTGGTATAAACGCGGCCGGGATGCTCAGAAAAAAAGAATAATAATTTTAATTCAGTTGGACTTAAATTTACAGATTTCCCATTTACCGTAACATGGCAAGAGGCATAATTTATATTCAGGCCGGAATATTGAAATCTTTCTTTCGCGGGTCCTTTTTTCTCGTCCTGAGAGCGCCGCAATACGGTTCTTACCCGTGCCATTAGCTCTTTGACACTAAACGGTTTGGTCATATAATCATCAGCGCCTAATTCCAAACCTATAATTTTATCCACTTCGTCCGTTTTTGCCGTTAACATAATGATCGGCAAATCGGATATTTCCGGATTCGCCCGAACAGCCTTACAAACATCTATCCCGCTCATACCTGGGAGCATTAGATCAAGGATTGCTAAATCCGGTTTTTTTGATTTTATCATTCTGAGTGCCGCTTCCCCATCGAAAGCTTTAAGAACAGAAAATCCTTCGTTTTCGAGATTATAGGCAATCAGCTCGACAATGTCTTTTTCATCATCAATAATCAGAATTTTGGACATAATTTTATCTTAAATATACAACTCTATTGGGTTCAAAGCGCAACCATATTAATTGCAAAAAAACTCTGAATGTTTAATCAGGGATAACTTTGAACACTTCGTCGCCGGGACGCACGCGATCTGATACCTTTACGCCAATAAAGTCTCCGGCAACGGCTTTTTCCACTGACTTGTTCTCGACTTCCATTGTTTTAATCACATCGATAAACTCAGTAGTGTGTCCCACATATTTTACGCTATCGCCAACGCAAATTTCACCTTCCTCTATCTTGACAGCGGCTACGGAAGGTTTCGCAAAAAATTTAACGACTTCACCAATTCTTTTTTCTGCCATATTCAAACCTCCATTTTTTTTGATACGTATCATTATTTTACAAAAAAAAACAATAATAAAAAAGGCAGGGCCATACGGCCCTGCCTTCTATAATAATTATGCTCGTAAACTCAAATATTATTAAGCTTTTTCAGCTTTCTCTTCACCTTTTTCTTTGGTTTTTTTCGCTTTAGCCTTTTCTTTAGAAACGGTTTTTACTTCCGCGCTATCTTTTGATTTTTCTTTCTTTTTCGTTTTCCCTTTTGTTTCTGTTTTTTCTTTTTTCTTTTCATCGGATATCAATTCTAGAATAGAAATCGGCGCGTTATCACCAACGCGATATCCGGCCTTTATTATCCTCGTATATCCTCCGTTACGTTCACGGTAACGTTCAGATAATTCTCCAAATAGCTTCTTAACCATATCCTTATCCCGGACAAATGCCAATGCCTGACGTCGAGCGTGCAAATCACCTCTTTTGCCGAGAGTAATCATCTTTTCCGCTATCTTTCTGAGTTCTTTTGCTTTGGTATCCGTAGTTCGGATACGCTCATGCTTGATGACGGAAGTAACCATGTTACGGAACATCGCTTCTTTATGGCTGGAGGTTCTGCCTAATTTTCTGCCAGCTTTACCATGATAC
>JAFGKC010000198.1 GCA_016928765.1 Syntrophaceae bacterium | reverse complement strand
TTTTGTTTTACCACAAACGTATTTAATGGTAAAGGAAACGCACCTGGTAAATATGTGGAAAAAAGATGACATATACTGGGGCTGGTACATTGTAGCGGGCGCTTTTATGGTTATGGCTGTAAACTACGGCGCCCGCTATTGTTTTGGCATTTTTGTCAAGCCCCTTGCGTTGGAATACGGCTGGTCTCGCTCTGTTATATCTTTGGCCGCCACAATCAACATGCTTGTTTATTCCATAGGCGCTATTTTTGTCGGGCGCAAGCTGGATAAAGTCGCGCCGCGCTGGATCATGACCGCGGGAGCGATAATTGCCGCCGCCGGATTTGTTTTAACCGGTTTCGCGAATTCTCCACTCACCTTATATCTTACTTACGGCCTGCTGGTTGGCCTGGGCGCGACCGGCATGGGTGTGGTTATCTGCAGTTCTTCCGTGGGAAAATGGTTCATCAAAATGCGTGGGCTGGCTTTAGGTCTTGCCACCATGGGCATTAGCTTTGGCACCATGACACTGACACCATTGGCCGGATTTATTAACAAACATTTCAGCTGGCGGGTCGGCATGTTTATTCTGGGAGCAGTTATTCTTATCGTGGGGGTGACGATTTCTCAATTCCTAATGCGTAAAACCCAGCCGGAAGATTACGGGCTTTTACCTGACGGCGATAAAATAATTCTGCCCGGCCAGAAAATAGTCGCTCCTGTCGCAAGTAAAATATCGCTAAAAATAATTTTTAGAGATTCACGTTTCTGGACTATCGCCATCTGTCAGAGCATGATTGTCATGGTTATCATGTCAGTTTTTGTTCATCAGGTGGCCTATGCTGTCGGCAATAAAATCGGCAGCGTCGCGGCGGCAAGTTCTCTGGCGGCAGTAAGCATGACGGGCTTCATTGGCCAGTTTTTCTTCGGCTGGCTTTCTGACCGTATGCGCGACCCGAAATACGCTTATTTTATAGGAATAACTTTTCTTCTTTGCGGCATGGTTTTGCTTAATTATTCAGACAGCGTAAGCCGGCTTTATTTATTTGCCGTAATTTACGGTTTCGGTTACGGATGTATCGCGCCTATATTGCCGATACTTGTTTCAGACCGCTTCGGCCGTCATATTCTCGGTTCGATTTACGGGCTTTTAACCTTTTTTGTGGGATTTATCGGCAGCCTGGGCCCGATTTTGGGCGGCATAATCTATGATACCTTCGGCTCTTACACCTACCTTTGGATGTTCAATACCATCATTCTGGCGATCACATCGTTGATTGTTCTAACCCTGAAAAAAACTCAAACGCCACAAAATCTCTGATTAAATGTTTTATTCTATTTAAGCTCTGAGTTTAATGTTTTATTCAATAAATTAACCTTTCATTTCATCTCTTTAAACAGGGCAAAATAATTAATTATTCTATTATTACAGATACTTATTTATATTTATTGACTGGCGGTTATATTTGGCACGTTTTTTCCATATAATTAAGGTCAATAAGGTACAAATGGAACGAGGAGGAGGTAGAGAGGCTATGAAAAAAATAATGCAAACCATACTTTTAACGGCTTTTGTGATTTTTGCTACAGCGTCCTTCTGCTTCGCGGAATACACTGTTACCGGCAATGGCGAGTTCCCGTTCTTTCATCTTGGCTGCCTGATCATCGGTGGTCTGATAATTGTTTCACTGAAGAAGAAATATTCGAAACTGTATTTAAGTGAAGCTATAGGCTCGTTCGCTCTTTACGCTGTTCTGGTTGCTATTTTTACCGCGCCCGTAGTTGACGCACTGAAAAATTTAATAAACTAACCCCTCTCCTTCTATCTATATCCCTAAAAACCCCGTGCAGTTCTGGCGGGGTTTTTACCTTTCTGCTAAAAGGCAATATTCGCTATTTCCGTTAAACGATTTGAGATAAGATTGGCGAAGTGTTCCAAAATATCCGTATCCATATCCGGCGAATAACGTTCGGGCGATACGTCGCCGTTATTCCAGCTGCCGATAATTTCATCATTCAGGCGCAAAGGAACAATGGCCATGGATTTCGCGAAATACTTTTTGCTTTGGGGAAACAACTTATAATAAGGCTTAAGATTATTATTAATCAATACGGGTTTAACGCCTTCTTTCAACAGTTCGTCAAATACGGCTCTGCTTATTAAATTAAGCCTGGTTTTTAATTTATCCGATGACTTAACGGCTTCGATGACCGTAGCATTTTTGTTTTCATCAATCAGTGTCAGCCATACAAAAGGAATTTGGAATTCATTTTCCACTTCGTCAAAAAGAATTTCCAACATGCCGGCAATATCGGATGCGCCGTTTAACTTATTTTTTATCGCGGTAAAACGCCTGGCGATTTCTTCATTGCCTTGTTTTAGTTTATCTTCCTGTTTCATTTTATCATCCCTACCATTGAGCGTAAATAACAGCGTGATCTGAAGGTTTTTCTTCAAGTCTTGTCTGCATATCTATGACGCATGATTTTGAACTTTTAGCCAGCATGTTTGTCGCGAGAATATGGTCAACGCGCCAGCCGAGTTTACGCCCCACGGAATCGCGCACACGGTAATCAAAAAAAGTGTATTGCCCCGGTTCATCCGGATGATGCAGACGAAAAATATCAACCAGCCCCCATGATAAAAGTTCTTTATATTCCTTCCATACCTGAGGGTTGAAAGAAACATGGCCCAGTATTCTTTTGGGATCGTGAACGTCGATATCCTCTGGCGCAACGTTAAAATCGCCACAGAGAACCAATTTTTGCCCGGGATCAAAGTTTTTCTGCAGATATTTTTTCAGCCTTTTTAACCATTCCAGTTTATAGGCAAACTGCGGCTTGTCCACATCCTGTCCCTGCGGAACGTAGGCGTTCAAAATAACCAAATCGTCAAAAACCGCCGCCGCGAGGCGGTCATTATCGGCCGTTTTACCGGGCAGGCCGAAATTCACTTTTGTAGGTTTTTGCCTTGAAGCTATGGCCACACCATTATATTGTTTTCCGCCCTTGAACGACAAATGATAACCTAACTTTTCAAATTCATCAGACGGAAACATCGCGTCATCCACCTTCGTTTCCTGCATGCACAAATAATCCGGTTTGTTTTTATCAAGCCACGGAATAACAATATGCAGGCGGGAGCGGATGGAATTTACGTTGTAAGAGGCTACTTTCAAAGTATCATCTTTCCTTTGTTTCTCTTGTTAACAATTCTGTCAAATGCTGCTTCGTCTGCTCGATTGTTGTTCGGATTAGAAATATTATTTTATCTTTCGGCTGCCACGCTTGGCCGCTGTGAACAACTTCCGGACTGTTTTCACGAATGCGAATTACCGGCAGAAGATCATCCGATATATCGGATAGCTCAAACCCTTTTTTCGCGCATTCTTCCGGAACTTCCCACGTAAATTGCCTGATAGCTTCATATTCCCATGACAAAACATCTACAGGCTTGCCAAAAATCAGCCGGCCGCCTGTTTGTTCCAATATCTTATCACCCGCCCCTTTATCAGGGTCATTTAGCGCCGGGAACGCGCACTTAACCCCATATTCTTCATAAGCCAATTGCGCGACCAACACATTAACTTCAGAATTTGGCGTAATCGCGACTATTGTTTCTGTTTCATCCATACCCGCGTCTTCGAGAACTGATTCATTCAACGCGTTGCCGGCAATAGTTTGAATGCCTGATTTTCTCGCTTTTTTTACCATTGCTTCATTTGTGTCAATCAGGATAACCGGCCTTTCATAATTATTTATTATCTCTGCGATATTTCTTCCTAATTTGTTCGCTCCTACTACCACAACCTTACGGCCTTCCATGCTTTGCAGTTTTAAAACGCGCGCGAATTTTGACGCGCTAAGACCCTGAATTGTAATAGTCATCATAATCGCCAAAAACGTCAACGCGGGCAATCTTTGGGCATCGGCAAATCCCAAATCATTGAGAGTAAACCAAAAAAGCGACGCAACTGCCGCGGCAACAATACCTCTTGGTGCAATCCAGGAAATTAAAAGTTTTTCTTTCCATTTTAAATCGGTACGCCATGTGGACAAAAAAACAGAAATCGGCCGGACAACGAACATTACTATAATTATCAAGAGCACTGCAATTAAGCCTTCAGAAACAATAGAACCAATATCAAGATTTGCCGCCAGAAGAACAAACAAAATACTAATGCTCAGCGTCGTTAAAGATTCCTTAAATTGTCGCAATTGCCTTTCCCCCGGTATTGCTTCTCTCTGGAAAGTCAAACCCATGGCCACAGAAGCCATAATGCCTGATTCGCTATTAATCATTTCGGCCAAACCAAAAGCCAGCCAAACACCGGCCAGCACCACCAGATTACTTAAATCAGCGGGAATAAGATTTGTGATTTTCATTAGCCGTGACAGAACAATGGCAGCTACAATTCCAACAATCATTCCAACAGTCAAACGACCAAAATAACCCCAGAGAGCGGAGACAATTCCAATATGCTGGTTACCCGATGACCAAATAATAACTTCCATGACGGCAACCGCCAATATTGCTCCGATAGGGTCAATAAGAATAGCTTCGCCTTCCAGGATATTTTTTATCTTTTTTGAAATGTTTATTCTTTTTAAAAGCGGCTGCACAACCGTCGGCCCTGTTACAGTCATCAACGCCCCGAATAAAATAGCTA
>JAFGKC010000197.1 GCA_016928765.1 Syntrophaceae bacterium | reverse complement strand
TTAAAGTGTTTTTTATTTTACACTCTAATTACTTCTGGCACAACTTTCAGGGGGTATTCCCACACCACCTAAATAAAAGCTGAACAAAAATAAACAAACTGTAATGACTGAAATTAATAAATAATAAATTATCGGTGTATTAACAAGCGAGAATTCATTCCATAAGCTATAATGGTAGAATGCCTTAGTAAGCTCGAAGCATATAAAGGAAATAATGCTTGCTAGTATTTTATTGATTTTGAAAAATGCACCAATAATGCATCCGACAATGATAATTATTATGCCAAGAACAATGATTTCAAAAATAAAACAATGCAACCAAAAAGAAAAAGGGTGAAAACTTTTGGGGAAAACCTTTATCCATTCGATAGCCCTGATGTCTGCAAGATACGAAGATACAATCCCATAAAGACTCAAAAACAGATGCCCCGTAATAATGCCACAACCACTTGCGAGTAGCGCAGATATAATGTTGTTTTTTGATATTATCTTCATATTATTTAAACGCTAACGGAGCCGCGACTGAGCCGTTCCGTGGAATCGGTTCTAGTCGCTTGTTCGGCCGCCGCAGGCGGTTGGGCAAGCGACATTCAGTCGCGGCTCCGTTCGCCCGCCAGCGTATGCGGCGGGCGAACGCTGCGGTCAGGGGCAGCAAGGGCTTCCACTGACCATAGTATATACTGAAAAATTTGTTAAACCTCGATTTTTCAAAGTGCCCCGGCCCTTGCTGTCCCTCTGAACTGCGATGTTATACCACCCTATAGCTATTTCAAAACACCAAAAGCAAACAACAATAGAACTGCTCCGATAGATACGAGCCCGAAATAAATAACGGGCTTGCCGACTATAGGAATATTATTTCTTTTTGCCAGCATGACGTCTGGTTTAAACCTATAATACAATAAAATAGCTCCAAGAATACTGAGCACAATCATTCGTGCTGTTTGTCCAATTCCAAGCTTATCAAAGATTTTATTTTCAAAATCTGATATTTCCTTGTGATAGATTAACCTTAAAATCGGGACAGCAATAACTGCAATGATCGCTATTACAATCAAAATTTCTATAAGCGTAAATCCGAAAGTATTTTTTTTCAGCTTCATAGGTATAACGGAGCCGCGACTGAGCAGTCCCGTGTAACGGGATCTGTTCTAGTCGCTTGTTCGGCCGCCGTAGGCGGTTGAGCAAGCGACCGTCAGGCGCGGCTCCGTTCGCCCGCCAGCGTATGCGGCGGGCGAACGCCAAGCTCACCGGCAATTTTGGAGCGCAGCGTAAAAATTGTCCGAGTGCAGCGCTTTGTTAGCCATTCCATCTCGCAGTAACGCAAAATTCAAAAAGCTCTTTTTTACTATTGCGCTTTCTTACCACTCTTGAATTAATTTCTTGATAGCCAAGCATACGAAGCGACTCCTCAAACAAAGTCTCGGAATTTACATGTATGCCGTAAAACGTTGAGTTTCCAACTATGTAATCTAATTTCGCCCCTGCATTTAATCTACCTCTAAGAGACGCAAAGTGTAGATGCATGTCGTGAAAGTATTTATGCACATACCTTCCCATCAAGTCCGCATTTTTATTATCGCATCGGCTTATTCTTTCGCATGTTGTGTACAACTCTTCTGGCAAAGTGACATTGTCAGCGCACCATTCTTTTAGCTTACTGGTTGCTGTACCCCATGTTCCACCAATTGCTTTCCAGTCGAGCTGCCCAGCCTCTTTCGCCTCATTGAGAAATTTCGTCCAATACATATATGGACGGAGCTCCCTTATATAACTCATTCTATTAGGGTAAGGCGGTGATGTTATGACATGGTCATAGGTACAGTTATCTATGCTTGGCATTTCGCGAGAATCAGCATTAAAAACCGAAGCTGTACCCGGAAACTTGTACTTAGCACTATCAATAATAAGCTCTAAAACATCAGAGAAGATCTTTTCAATCTGCTTTACCTCAAACCTAGTGACTCCACCTTTGAATGACATAGAGACATGATTAAATGCTGCTGAAGAAGTTTCTATGATTAGGCGACAGAAAGAAATCCAAACTAGATTTGCATATTTGCATTCACCAGGTTCTCCGAATTCCTTTTCAATAAGTGTTCTAAGTCCGGACAGTATTGGAAGTGTATGGCCACACCACCACCTCTCAATGTTATGGATAGGCGGAACCCAGTTTTCTTCATTTGCCTGATCTTGAAGGCTTGGAAATAATTTATAAACCCTACTCTTGGTTTTATTTAAATCAGATTCATTGAACTTTGCACACTTAGTATTACCAAACCATATAAGGAATGGATTAATGTCAAAAAGATGACAATGCATTCCTGATTCTGCGGAACAGACACCTGTAGTCCCTGTTCCAGAGAATGGATCTAAAATCATCGCGTTTCGCGGGGTTTCTTCAACAAGCTCCTGCACTAACTTAACCGAGTATGCTGGCGTTAGTCTAAGCCATCCATGACGCCCGATATTCTTGTTGAATTTAAATGTATAATCTGACCTTTGAGCCACTTCTGTCATTACTCTGCACTCAGTAGATGTTCTAACACATTTTCTATTTCGCCTTTCAGGTAATCTGAATTTCTTTCAAAAAACCCGGCCAGATCAAAACCAAGGATCTGATCAAAAAAGGCGAACAAGGAAATGTTTGGGTTGTCGTTAACTTGGCCCACCAAAATACCACAGCTGCTATTTCTATACCTCAGCACGATATCTCTATCGATTTGTGATGAAAAAATAGCGAAAACTGGAAAATACCCTTTCGACCAAGCCACGGTTGCATTATCAATATCGCCGTTTTGGCGCTTACTATCCTTGCTCTTATACCCTTGGCGCACCTCGAAAACCACACCATTTTTTGGATGGTCAACACCAAGTTCGTCGCAGTACTTTCTGAGCCAATTATCGACTCTGTCCCTTAGCTCATTATTCGCTATTTCCGTAAGTTCAAGTCGGCCATCTAGGCTCAGTTTTTTACTTCCTCCCGCTCTAGTTTGAGCCGTATAGGACCACTCAGCAAGCTTAGGATCGGTATAGCCGGTCATGTCAATAATAATCTTTCGGAACAATCGCTCGCAGCCAATGCCTATTTGACGATAAATAGATGTCATACCACCGGCCGCTTTGTGTGCCGCGTACATTAAGTCACTGTTGAGTCCGATCCATGCGTAAAAAGGATCTGCTCCATAAAGTTCTTGAAAGCCCTGAAGATCTACACCACTCCCAGAGGCATTCCCGAGTTTAGGTTTGTAATCCATGCACTTTCGGATGGGTTCTAGAAATATTTCTAAATACTGCTCTTCCACCTTGATCTCACTTAAAGTTGAATTTTTACGGCTGGCTAACATTGTTTATATAGATCTATGTTAATATTGCAAACGCCGACAACTCCTTCGGTATAAACCGCCGCGCTGAAATCTACTGTTTTATTGCTAATACATTAATATTAAAGACTTATCAACCTATTTCATGCTTTCTAGCCTGGGATGTTATGCAGATCTGTATAACATCTCAACTCCTTAATCATAGATTAGCCGCTCCACTTATATTAAGGATTACTATTTGAAATAAAATATACCATTAAAATTTATAAAATACTCAATTACAGGAAGAAGTTGATAACTTTCATTATATCTCAAAATTCGCTATGTCCGTCTGATTTTATCTAAAAATTCATTATAACTGCCATTTTTATATAACTGCGTCATATTAAGCCTCATGGGCTTTTTTGCCGTAAACTTTTTCATACGCCGCGCAATAGGGGCATATACCATTCTCGATATTTTTCACAAACCAATAAGCAATTCCGCGTTGTTTTTTCCTGGCACTGGAACATACCGGGCATGTTACACAGCGCTCGGCCATTTGTCTGTCTTTTTCTGTAACCTCAGTTTTATTCATACATCTCCCTCGCATTTTAAAAACATAAAAAGATTATTTTTCTAAATTAAGCCGGAGACCATCCCCAACCCAATCATTATCAGCATTATCCCGACTATCAGTTGAATCGCGCCAAGCGTGATTTTCTTAAGCATTCGTTTGCCGATAAATGCTCCCAAAAAAGCCGCCAACGTCGCCGCGAATACCAGCGGCCAGGTTCCGGTTAAATCTGAAAATCGGGAAGCGTAAAAGCTTAATCCATACACGAGCAAGCGGGCGGCATCGACAATCACGGCCGAGACTGTGCCTGTTCCGATAAACGCTTCTTTATCCAGGCCCGCTTTAATTAAAAATGCCGAACGCAACGCGCCCTGGTTGCCGGAAAGGCCGCCAAAAAATCCGGACAAAAGACCGCCCAGCGGCAGATATTTGCGGTCGAAAGATAACTTATTAAACCGCGGCAATAGCTCGAAAAACGCGAACCCGATAATCAGAATACCAATTACCAATTTGATAACAGTTACATCGTGTGCCCGTCCGAAAAGCTGATAAGAATACAGCGGTGTCAAATGAGCAAACAAGTTCAGAAGCGCCGCTCCGATCAATGCCGCGATTGCTCCCGGAATAGCAAAACGCAGCACAACAGACCAATCGGCTTTCTTGCCTACCAGAAATACCTTGAAAATATTGTTGGCCAGGTGCACAACCGCGGTCGCGGCGATTGCTACCGGCACAGGGAAAAACAAAGCAAAAGCCGGCATGAGCACAGTGCCCAGGCCGAAGCCGGAAAACAATGTCAGCGCCGAAACAAGCACGGCTACCAGACAAACAACAATATATTCCATTTTACCTCATAATCATTATTTATATTCAGGATCAAAATTAGCTATTATCGCCTGGCGTGTTTTATCAATAAGTTCATCAACCGTATCTGCGGTATAGACGCTGGTATCAATAGGCTCGCCGACAACAACCTGAATCTTTCCCGGTTTAAAAGCTAAGCTTCCTTTGGGCATAACGCGCCTGCTGCCGTTGACGGTTACGGGCAAAATCGGCATTTTGTGCGCTACGGCGACCATGAATCCCCCTTTTTTGAATTCATGAATCTTCCCGTCGGGAGACCTTGTCCCCTCGGCAAACACCATTACGCTTACGCCTTTGGGCAGACGATTGATGCCCTGGTTAATGCTTTCGATTGCTTTATTGGTATTGGAACGGTCAATGAAGATGTTGCGTGATGCATACAACGCGTAACCGAAAATCGGGATTTTGAGAACTTCTTTTTTGATGAACCAGCGGTATTGAATACCCAGCGTGGTAACCAGAGAAATGATATCGTAAAGCGACTGGTGATTGGAAATAATTATGTACGATGTCCCCTTCTGAATCTTATCTTTATTTTTTATTTCCGTGCGGACAAACGAAACTGCGAGCATGGTGTATGCCCAGAGTTTGGAAATGGAGAAAGCGAGGTTACCGGTGCGGCTTAACAACCCGGCAACCATGACAGGGATACCCAGGACAACGGTCACGATTGCCGCCCACAAACCAAGCCACGCGACACGAAAGGCATTGAAAATTAAATACATAATGTTCTTCTTCGATGTTGGTGCTTCAAAACAACGATCACCACAAAAAATTACGCGCTTTTTCTTTTCTTCAGCTCCAGCGCGGCTTTCAAACCTTTCTCGCGGATGACTTTGAACGCCAAGCCTTTTTCCGTCTGGCGGTAAAAGCGTTTACCGTACTTTTTGAGCAATTTTTTATTTATTTCAAAACCCAGGCCCGGACGAGTAAACGGCTGGAGCATGGAGTTTTTGTCAGGAATGATCGGGTCGATAATCCCTTCGCGGAATTCCGGTACCCAGGATGGCTCTTCCAAAGGATATTCCAAGGGATGGGTGTTACCTCTATCAGCCAGTACCAGATTCCAGTTCACATAAAAACCGATACCGTTGGTCCAGGTGTGCGGCGAATATTCGCGTTTATGCTGGTGACAGGCATCGATGACCTGCTTGACCTGAGCAATGCCTCCAGCAAAAGTAGCGTCCGGCTGATACACATGAAAACAGTCTTTTTCGAACATAATTTTTATCTCGTCCCAGCCGTGGTTTAGTTCCGCACCGGATATTTTAACCGGTGATACTTTCTTTAGAGCGGCCAAGCCGTCATAATCGTGCCAATCCAGCGGCTCTTCAAGCCATTCAATTTTATTGTCCGCGCAAGCCTTTGTAAAATCCGTAGCGCGCTTGAGATCCCACGCGGGCACGCGATCGACAATGGAAGTCAGCCAACCCTGATTGGCGTCCACACCAATTACAGGATCATCACCCACGCCTTTCCGGACTTCTTCAATGAGCCGGACATCATCTTTAAACTCTATGGCTTTCACCCGCAGCTTGAAAGTTTTGAAGCCGCGTTCTTTCATCGCCAGAAGCTCTTCCACGCGCTGCGCCGGTTCGTGCAATTCACCGAAGGAACAGTAAGCTTCGATTGGCCTGGCTTCACCGCCCAATAATTCGTAAACAGGCTTGCCCTTGGCCTTACCCATAATGTCCCAGCAGGCCGGCTCTATCCAGTAATTGAGCCAGCCCAGAAAACCGGCTTGCTTGAGAAGGCTCTGCATCCGGTCAATATCCAGAGGATCGGCGCCGATGATGTATCCGCCCAGTAAATCGCCCAGACCCTGCCTCTCCTCGCCCATGGCGGTGCCGGCGGACCAACCTTCAATTCCTTCATTCGTAACTAATCTAACCAATGTAAAGCGGTTATGTGTCTGCGGATACCCCGGTATCCAGGTCGGCCAGAAAGTATGTTTAAGCGGTACGTGGATGTGGTAAAGTTCAATTTCTGTTATTTTCATAGTTCGTTCTCCTTTCTTTCATGGTTACTTTTATTGATAACGTTTTACTCTCATTTGAGAACGTCTTTTCATTTATATTAATTCAATCCTTATTTTTCCCGCTTCTTTTTCCTTTCTCAATACTGTCGCGTCACCAAGAATTCTTCCCACAAAATTTACCTCGCTTGCGGGAACCGGTTCCAAGCCGGTGCTCATGGGCGTGGGTCCAAAGAAAATCGCGAGGGCTTTTCCCGGCGGCCAATAGCCGATGTCGCCCACATTTACTTTTTTGGTTGCGGATTCATCGAGAGATAAGTCAACGGGGATAGCGAAATAAAATTCATCGCCCCATTCATGGGGACGGGCCTCAAGCGGCAAAGATTTGATAATAGCACGGGCGTAG
Organism: Syntrophaceae bacterium; assembly: GCA_016928765.1. Taxonomy (GTDB): domain Bacteria; phylum Desulfobacterota; class Syntrophia; order Syntrophales; family Smithellaceae; genus UBA4810. Next base: position 4,990 of record JAFGKC010000197.1, on the reverse strand, counting down.
GCGGAATCGAAAAGCTCACCTTTTAAAATTGTCATTCCTACAACAATTTTTACGGCTGTCGGCATAATCTATCCAGGCCATTGAAAAACTAACTGATAAATAGACATTCTACTTCTTGAACTTATGTAAGTATATGAATAATCGATTTGACTGTCAATTGAATATTGTACACAGTGTCATTATGAAAAGGGAAATATAAACAGGCAGGTTGTTGAACCTGCCTGTTTTGAAGAAAATACGTAAATTTTTGTTTATTCGATATTGGCGCTGACCACGGAGGCCATCTGCATCATGTCTATGGTTTCGCCTTCTTTTAAATTGGTTAAATCGGTTAGCTTACCGGTTTTGCTGGTGACTTTGGTGTTATTGAATATCTTGATCAGTTTAGCGTCGGCAACAATAAATTTGCCCGCGTTTTCCGGTTTGCCGTTTTGTGTTTTTGCCTGCAAGCCGTTCGCTTTGATGTAATCCCAAAGCTTCTTGGTTATCTCCGTACGAGGAAGCGAACCAGCCCCCAAAAATTCCGCCAGGTCCGCCTTTAATTTTACAGGTCTATCTAATCCTTTTGCTTCTGCCATACCCATTCCCTCCGTTTTTTTATTATGATTTATATGATTTTAACTGTTTTGCGGCGGAGTATAAGAACTTTCTGTTTTTTATGTCAAGTCAATATTAAAGAAATGTAAAAGCGTTTTAATTACAGCAAGGTGGGTCTGCAATAACCTTCCTACCCTATCTTCAGCAGTATATTGTTCAGCTCTTTTATCTGATCGCGCAGATCGGCAGCTTTTTCAAATTCGAGATTTTTTGCCGCCTGTTTCATATCTGTTGTTAGTTTTTTAATTAACGCCTCGATGTCCTCTTCTTCGGTCAGCTCAATTTTTCCCTTTTTATCCACAGGCACGGTCATGTAATCAGCTTCATAGATTGAACTCAAAACGTTGCTTATCGATTTTACAATCGATTCCGGCGTAATGTTGTTATCTCTGTTAAATTTCTGCTGAATGGCACGGCGGCGCGTAGTTTCATCAAGGCAAGCCTGAATGGATTTGGTAATTTTGTCCGCGTACATAATTACTTTGCCGTTGATATTTCGCGCGGCACGCCCGCTGGTCTGGATGAGCGATCGTTCAGAACGCAGGAATCCTTCCTTGTCCGCGTCCAGTATCGCCACCAAGGACACTTCGGGAATATCCAAACCTTCACGCAAAAGGTTTACCCCGATAAGCACATCAAATCCACCTAAACGTAAATCGCGGATAATGCTGACGCGCTCCAGCGTATGAATATCCGAATGCAGATAGCGCACGCGGATGCCCAGGCCGCTGTAATAGTCAGTCAAATTTTCCGCCATGCGCTTGGTCAGCGTCGTTACCAGCACCCTTTCACTTTTCGTCACCCGCTGGCGGATTTCTTCCAGCAGATCATCTACCTGATACTGGGCGGGCTTTACTTCCACTTCCGGGTCCATGAGTCCTGTCGGCCTGATAATCTGCTCAACACGCACGCCGCGCGCTTTTTGCATTTCATACTGGGCGGGAGTGGCGGAAACATATATCCGCTGATTGGATAACGCTTCGTATTCCTCAAAGGTAAGCGGACGGTTATCCAGGGCGGAAGGCATGCGGAAACCGTATTTTACCAGCGTTTCCTTACGTGAACGGTCGCCGCGAAACATACCGGCCAGTTGCGGCAGCGTGGCGTGGCTTTCATCAATTATAATCAGCGCGTCTTTTGCCAGATATTCCATGAGCGTCGGCGGCGGCTCGCCGGGTTTTCGCCCTGTCAGATGACGGGAATAATTTTCAATACCCTGGCAATAACCCATTTCCTGCATCATTTCCAAATCGTAGTTTGTGCGCTGTTCAAGCCGCTGATACTCAAGCAGCTTATTTTGCGCATTAAGTTCGGAAAGTGTTTGCGCTAGTTCGGCGCGAATATCGGTAATGGCTCTGTCCAGATTCTCACGCGTGGTGACATAATGACTGCCCGGATAAATTGCCGTTTTCGAAAGTGTGCCCAGTTTTTTGCCGCGCAGAGGGTCGATAATATTTATTGATTCGACAGTATCACCGAAAAATTCCACGCGCAGCGCCTGCTCGCCTTCGTAGGCTGGAAATATTTCCACGACGTCGCCGCGCACGCGGAACGTTCCGCGGTGAAAATCGACATCATTTCTTTCATACTGGATTTCAACCAGTCTTTTGAGCATTTCTTCGCGCGGATATTCCATCCCCTCTTCCAGCTGAATAAGCATGCCCATGTAGGCTTCGGGCGAGCCCAAACCGTAGATACAGGAAACACTGGCGACAATGATTACATCACGGCGCGTCAAAAGCGCGTAAGTCGCGGCATGTCTTAGTTTGTCGATTTCTTCATTGATTGCGGAATCTTTTTCGATGTAGGTATCTGTTGATGGCAGATAAGCTTCGGGCTGATAATAATCATAATAGCTGACAAAATATTCTACGGCGTTGTCCGGAAAAAGGCTTTTGAATTCTTCGTAAAGCTGCGCGGCCAGAGTTTTGTTGTGCGCGATAATCAGCGCGGGGCGCTGCGCGCGCTCGATTACATGCGCGATGGTGAATGTCTTTCCCGACCCGGTAACTCCCAGAAGCACCTGATGCTCATTACCTTCCTTCAGACCGGCGGTGAGTTCATTTATCGCCTTGGGCTGGTCACCACTCGGCACAAAATCAGTTTTCATCAAAAATTTTTGCATAATTATAAATTTTTTCTGTATTGCCCGGTTAAACCGGGCAATGACAAATAAAGTTAATTATTCAATGCCTTCGATAATGTCATTACCTGGCTTGACCAGGTAATCCAGCTAATCACAACTTTAGAGAAACAACACCGGCTCGCGTAATATCCCTTCCCTGGCTTTTTGCGCGCAGGATGCGATTACTGGATGCGTATCCTTAAGCGATGAAAGCTGACGCAAATTATCGGCCGTGCGCAAAACCAGCGTGGCCATATCTCCTTCGGCAATGCCGGTCAACTTTACCACCTCATCCCAAGCCATGCCCTGCGACCAGAAATACATGGCCACGCCCGGTGAAGGATAAAATTTGGCCGTTTCAAAACCCGCTGTCCGCATCCTCTGTATCAACGGTCTAAGCGCGAGATTAATTTTACGCAATGATGAATGAAGACGAGGCGGCATATCCTTAATAACAATGTTTATTTCGTCATCCCGGTCATAGGCAAACACGGCGACAATCGCCGCAAGCATTTTTTCATCATCGTGCGGAAATACATTTTCCCTCAGGCACTGTGCGACCAGCAGCGGATAATCGAGACGCAGGCGCGTTGCCCAGTGTCCATCATCGGTAAGCCTTCCCGCCTCGTCAACAAAACCTTCGCGCTGCAGAAAGCGCAGATGCCTCAAAAAATCCTTCCAAAGCTTTGAAGACGCGGCAGAACCGTCTTTGCGCCTATTCTGCTGATAGGCCGCGAACGATTTGTCAAAAATATTTTTTACGTCATCAGGCGTCTGCGACAAAAGCAAATTTAAAACCATGGCAAAATCATTTTTTATCTGGCTTTCAATATCTTCGGGCGCGGAAAAAAGCATGCGCTTGATATGACCCAGATCCATGAACTTACCGGCAACCGTGAGCATAAACCCGATTTTATCCTGGCCGCGCCGGCCCGCCCTTCCCGTCATTTGCCTGAATTCCGTCGCCGTCAACGGCGAGAAATCATGCCCGTTGAATAAATCAGAATTAAAAAGTACGATGGTTCGCGCCGGAAAATTAACACCGGCGGCGATTGTTGATGTGGCAAAAATCACGCGCAGATTACCTCTGTTCATCATTTCTTCCACCAACAGTTTCCACGCGGGCAGTTGTCCGCCGTGATGCGCGGCAATTCCCGCTGACTTCAAGGCTTTAAATTGCCGGTGCTTTTCCAGATAGGGAAAACGGTAAAGCATTTCCGTTAAATCATTATTAAGTTTTTCATAATTATTAATAGGGGTCAGTGATTTGCGGCAAAGCAAAGCGCTATCGCATTCCGCGCGCGACTTCAAAAAGAAAATGGCAGGCAGCAGATTAAATCCTTCCAGCACGCGGATAATTCCCGCGTAATCGGGCATGCTGCGGCCAACACGCCGCGTTGATTTATTATCTTTCAGAAATTCAACAACCGCCGGCGTTACCCTTTTTCCCGCTCCTTCCAGAAAGGGAAAAATGCAGCCGCTCGGATGCAGAAATAACGGATATAAAGGCACGAGGCGTTTCTCTTCGCGAATTATCGCGCATTTTTTTCCGCGGATTCCTTCGAGCCAACCGGCGATTTCTTCGCCATTTCCTATCGTGGCGGACAAAAGCAAAAGGTTCACCCGCGCCGGCAGATAAATCATAATCTCTTCCCAGACCACGCCCCGGTCCGTATCACCCAAAAAATGCGCTTCGTCGAGAATAACCAGATCGAAATTCAGATCCAGCCCCTGATGCATCGCGTCGTAGAGCTGATTACGCAGGATTTCCGTCGTACCGACGATAATCGGCGCTTCCGTGTTTTCTTTGGTATCTCCGGTAATAATTCCGACATTTTCCGCTTCAAAATGCAGGCCGAACTCCAGCCATTTGGAATTGGAAAGAGCCTTGAGCGGCGAGGCATACCAAGCGCGCCCGCCTTTTTCGATTGTTGAAACTATGGCCTCGCGCGCGATCCAGGTTTTTCCCGAACCGGTAGGCGCGATAACCAGACAATCATTTTTTTTGATTTGCTCCAGCGCACGCAGTTGAAATTCATCGGGAACAAAAGGCGTCTCTTCCGGCCTGCCGATTCCCGCCAGCACGCTTTTTAACGCCGGCGCGATCTCCGGTTTCATGCGCGCGGGTGTTTGCTTTTTTTGCGGGTTACGGCGGGAAAATTGCTGTCTTTTCCTGGACGATTTGTTTTTATGAATAAATGTCTGGCGCATGGGAATTTTGTTTTACCACAAACGTATTTAATGGTAAAGGAAACGCACCTGGTAAAT
>JAFGKC010000196.1 GCA_016928765.1 Syntrophaceae bacterium | reverse complement strand
TTCATGTTTCATCGGCTTCTCCTTCGGTATATCTACCGCTTTACAAATTATACCAAAAGAGTTACCTAATTAGTGAGCATTAACAACCGTCCCTAATATTCATAATATTCATATTCCCGTGTCCGCCTGTGAATAAACGGCCACGGAGGTAATTCCCATATCCCGGCAGGTGCGGATAGTGCGCACGGCGATTTCCCCGCGATTGGCAATGAGTATTTTTTTGAATTTCGCCATAAATAATTTCCCTTAAAGTGATAATCATTTCCGGATATGTCCGAATATGGTTGGTAAAATAGCATGAACTATACCAGTCGCACAATAAAAATCGTCCGATAAATGTTTCGTCAAGACAAGTGTTTACCGTAAAGTTAAAAATGTTTTTTGTTGAATAGCGCCGCAGGTGCGTAGTTATTTTTGCGCCGAGAAAATATTTACGCACCGCGCTTGCAAAAATCAAGGTTGACAACGAAAAATAGCATTGGTAAAAATATTTGTAGCTCTATGGGCTATGTTCTCTTATCAGAGGGGAAAATGAATAATAATATTATAAACATAATTATTGTTATATTAACATCAGTCATTATTATTGGATGTCAGAGAGCTGATCTCGAACATACTAGTATGAAAGCAAAATTTCTTTTAGATAAATCATTAAATAAGGCTATTCTTATATCTTCAGAAAATATTTATGATAATGGCAAAATTATAGCAGTAGAAGACAAATATGATTTTTCAGCATCCTGTGATTATTTAAGAAAAAAAAAGAAAAAGTTAAATTTCTGTTATGAAACAATAAAAAAATCTTATTATGAGAATGCAGATACAGACAATACAGATGATGCACTTTATGTACTCGCTGATATAAACAATACTTTATTGTTCATTACGCAAACATATATTGAAGATCCCTGTAAGTATATAAAGATAATTAAAAATAAAAACACAATAAAATTATCGAAATGGATATACGAAAAATATTTTCCATCATCATTCCCTAAAGATTATTTAAATGATTGGCATAAATTGAGCCAGGAAGAAAAACGCAAATCACTTATTGGTGATCTTTTGGTTCCAATTACGCGTGACAAAAAAGAGCGATGCAAGGAATAGGTGTTCAGAGATAAATTCGTTAGCTTTGATACTTCAAGGCAGATATTGACAATTTTAATGTCCGTTGTTAAATAAACATAACTGATCGGGGTGCCAAAAAGGCTGAGATTATACCCGTTGAACCTGCTCTGGGTAATGCCAGCGAAGGGAGAAACAAGTTAATTTTTACAGACCCTTTCTCCCGGTTATGGCGGGAAAGGGTTTTTTATTTTAATAATCAAAAACAGGAGATAAAAGAATGTCAATTGACGCAAAAGGAATATATCAGGCAATCGAAGAAATGCGAGCTAAAGCGCCGGTTGTGCACAACATCACCAATTATGTGGCGATGAATAATTCCGCAAACGCCTTGCTCGCCATCGGCGCGTCACCGGTGATGGCGCATGCCGAAGAAGAAATGGAAGAAATGGTGGGTATTGCGTCAGCTCTGGTTATTAATATCGGGACGCTCAGCGAGGCGTGGATTTCTTCCATGTTTGAAGCCGCTCATCAGGCCAGAATCAGGGGAATTCCGATAGTTTTGGATCCGGTAGGCGCGGGCGCGACATCATACCGCACGCAGACAGCGAAGGAATTGATCAGCAGTGAACCGCCGACGATTATCCGCGGGAACGCCTCTGAAATCATGGCCCTTGTTGATGAGAAAACAAAAACAAAAGGGGTGGACAGCGCGGCCAGTTCCCACGACGCGTTGGCGATAGCGAGAAAAATCAGTGCCGATAATAACTGCGTGGTCTGCATCAGCGGCGAGACGGATTATGTTGTACAAAAAGATAAAGTAATAAAGATTTATAACGGCCATCCTTTGATGACCAGGGTAACCGGCTTGGGCTGCACGGCATCGGCTCTATGCGGCGCTTTCGCGGCGGTGGAAAATGACGCGCATGTGGCGGTAGCCGGGGCCATGGCGGTAATGGGTATCGCGGGTGAAATGGCCGCGCAAAAAGCTGCCGGGCCCGGATCACTGCAGATGCATTTTCTGGATATTCTTTATCACTTAAGCCAGGATGATATTTCGCAACGTTTGAAAATCGAGGAATAATAAATGCGCGGAATTTATCTGGTCACAGATAGAAGTCTATGCCGCGGCCGGCCTTTGACGGAAATCGTCCGGCAGGCGGCAGAAGGCAAAGTAGCATATGTCCAGCTGCGGGAAAAAGAATTACCCGCCAGCGATTTTATCGAGGAAGCGCGCGAAATTAAAAAAATCTTAGAACCGTATTACATCCCGCTGATTATTAATGACCGTGTGGATGTCGCCTTAGTCTGCGGCGCGGCGGGAGTGCATCTGGGGCAATCCGATATGTCTTATTCGGCGGCGCGCAAGAAGCTGGGGGAAAAAGCAATCATCGGCTTGTCGGTGGATAACTGGCATGATGTCGAAGAAGCTGAAAAGCTCGATGTTTACTATATCGCCGCAAGCCCTGTTTTTGCCACGCCGACCAAAACGGATACTAAAGAGCCCTGGGGTTTAGAGGGATTGAAAAAAATAAAACAGTTCAGCCGTCATCCGATCGTGGCGATCGGCGGCATTAATGAAACTAATATTTCTGATGTGATAGGCGCGGGGGCTGATTGTATCGCTGTGGTTTCCGCAATCTGCGCGGCGGATGATCCGGAAATTGCCGCGCGTAAACTTAGTGATTTAATCAGGTCTTTTTAGATTCGGTTTTATCTTTAACTTCGTCCAGAGGGATATTCAATTCTACGGGCGTTTGTTTGTCGTTTATCTGTTTTCCGGAAGCTGTCTTTTTTTGCGTTTCTTCTAATTTGTTATTAATAGACACAACGGCAATGCTGGCGGCCAGTTTTGTCTTTTTAGCATAACGGCTCAAACCGAGGCTGAATGTAGCCCCCGAGATTTTTTTAAGAAGAGGAAGCGCATCCGGTGAACCAATAGAACCCAACGCGACGCAAATTTTTTCTTCCAGTTCATCACGCAAAGAAGCATCAACCACATTCCTCTCTTCCAGCATTTTAATTAATTCGGGCACTGCTTCGACGCTTTTAGAATTGCCCAGCGCTTCAATTATGTCTATTTTGAACTGATCATCCGCTTGAGGCAAGGCATCCAGAAGCAAGGCGCCTCTTTTGGAGCCGCCTGTCTTGTAAATACTTTTCAAGGCTTCATTTCGCAACTGCTGATTTTCATTTGTTAATAAAGGTTTTAAGGCTTCGGCGCTTGTTTCATTGCCGACATGGCCAAGAATATAAGCCATATTGCGTAAATAATACCAGGGAGCGGCTTTCATTAGACGCTCTCTCACCGCGGGGATAGCCCTGCCGCCTATTCCCATAAAAAGTTTCATAATCCGCACGCGTTCATCACTGTCGGTTTTAGCCTGAAGTATATCAAGTAAGCGATTCATCGCGGTATCTCCAAGCCGCACCAGAACGCTGCCCGCTTCATGCTGGGTTTCAGGATTGTCCGTATTTCGATTAAATATTTTCAGAAGAGCGCTTATGTTGTTTTCCGATGCCAGCGAGCGAATTATGTTCAGCGATATTTCGTGAGCCTTATCATTTTTTTCAATAAGTCCCGTGCTGATATGGCTGAAAATATCTAAAATCGGCAGAGCTTCCGCGAAGCGGCCTTCCTGAATAAAATTTTGTATAAGGTCTTTCAAGTTCTCGCATATCTTTTTGTAGGCCGCGGTGGAAAGAGTTTCTGACTTTATCCAGTTGGTAAGACGGACTGACAGCCTTTCAATAAGTTTGGTTTTCCGTTCGGCGGTCAGGGAATCGAGGACATCGGCCAAAGCGGTTGCCGATAATGAACGCTGCTGCTCATTTTTCGCGGAAAGGTTATTGGCGAGCTTGCTGATGAGCAATGCCATTGTCTCGTGTTCTTTTTCTGTATTCAATTGCTGGAATAATTGAGGCAATGACGACATCTTCGCGGCATCAGTAAAAACGCTCTGATCGTCTTTGAGAAACGGCTGTAATTTTTCTTTAAGCTGCGCGGCGGGCGATGGCGGCGCTGTTTTCGGCTTTTGCGCTTTTTTTTCTATGATTTTTTCTTCTTCCTGATGAAAAACTACCTTTACCGTCTCCTGCTTGATTTGCTCTTGTTCAATCACCACAGTCTCGTCCTCAAAATATTGCGTCAGGGAACCGCGGAAAAGGTTCGGCGCGATTTGTTTTTTGAGAACATTTTTTACGGATGGCTCCAGGGAGCCGACGGATTTTCCAATTTCCTGCGATATTTTATCCTGCTCGTTCTTATCCAGAGAGTTGGTGACTTTGCTCATAAAAGAAAGCATGCCTGTAAGATTTTCAGAAATGCGCTCAGCGGATAATACATTTTTCTGTTTCATTATGTCGGTTAAGCGCGAGTTGAATATCTGCAGCAAGTAATCCGTTTTTTCTGCTACCTGCTCGATTTTTTGGATATCGTCATCCGCTTTCCGGCTGGCTCGTATAAAAAACTTGATGATTTTATCGTCCGCGAGATCATCGGGGGAAAGAAGCGGGTGTTTCGCCAGATCTTCTTTTTTGTTAAACAGAATATGGGAAATATTTTTTTGCTTTAGTAATTTCTGCAGGCTGTCATCGCCTTGCAAATTATCGGGCTTTTTAGCCAAAATTTCCAAGAAGCGAGAAAGTTCTTCTTTGCTTAATTCCTGTTCGAAAAACGCGTTTTCAATATTCAGCTCAGCAAGAATTTTTGTAAACGCGGAAACCTGCCATTTTTCGTCATCTTTATCAGCCAGTGGTTCTCCGCAAAACAAAACGCCATGTTCGGATCTTTCAAACGAAAGCGGCGCCTTTTCTTTGAGCATGTCCAGAAACGCGTTATGAAGTCTGTCAATAATATTAACAACTTTGGTGCTATTCGCTGGATAGAGGCGCATATTTTTGATGGCGGTATTTACAACGATGAGCGCGTCTAAAGCTTTTTGTTTAACGGCCGCATTTTCCATAAGTTTATATAATAATTAATATTAGTTTAATTTCCCGAATAATAAGAGATGAAAGATTGCGTGTCAAGCAAAATTCTCAATCAAATTTACTGCTTATCTGGAGTTTATTGCCTTGTTTAATTACAGCGGCTTAGATTGACATCGCGATTTTTTTCTCTTATAGTCTAGAAAATCACATTTTTGTTTCGAACAGAATTTTTGGCCTAAACAAAAAACAGGAGGGGGTTATGTTTAAAAAAATAATGATAATAAGCGCTTCGCTGGTCGCGGCGATATTGTTGTTTGTGATTGTTGCCGGGATTATTATTATGAACAAAGTGGATAAGGATTTCATCTCCGCTCAGATATCCAAGGCATTGAACCGTCAAGTGTATATAGAAAAAATAGACGCGAGCGTTTTTTCTATTGTTTCCGGTATTGAAATCGAAAATGTTGCCATCTCCAATTTTAAAACGCAGAAACAGCTTTCCTCGCTGCAGGGAAAACCTGTTGCCGCGGGCGATGTTTTCGCGAGCATGGAATCTCTTCGCTTCAAAATCAGATTTTTACCATTGCTCAAAAAACAGTTTGATCTGAAAGAGTTCGTTTTATATAGCCCAGTGATTAATCTCTCCCGTAACAAACAGGGTGTGATGAATATCGACGATTTATTGCGCCCGAAAGACAAGAAATCACCGCAGCCCGAGAATAAGACTCCCTCCAGACAATTAAGCGCGGATGATTTGCCCATTGCTGTTAAAGTCGGGCAAGTCGGCATGAAAAACGGCACCATCAATTATTATGATGGCAAGCTCGGGCAGACTTTCCAGGTTTATAAACTTGATACTTTGGCTTACGACATAAATGTTGATCCGAAAGATTTGGAAAACAAAGATGAAATAAAGTTAAAATTAGGCATGGGGGTCAAAACGGTCGGGCCGATGAAAACGGGCAGCGTGCAGAATTTTGATATTACGATGGATGCCGCCGGGAAGATTATACCTTTTGATTTGAAAACACGCCTGCTGGAGCCGGAAACGATTCTTCATCTTGCCGTTCCAGACGGAGAAATAACCGGCCTGCAGATATTCAATTCTATCGCGGCGATTCCCATTCTGGGTGATTATCTTGGACAATATATTTCCTTTTTGAAAGGCAAGCAAAAATGGAGCAATTCCCGGGAAAATGGCGTTGATTTACTTTACAAAGCCGGCAATGCCAGGCTTTCCAATGGGAAACTTGTTCTTAAAGAAGCGAAATTTCTTTTTGACGGAGCGATGAATACCAACACTAAAGCGCTGGACATGAATCTAAACATGATTATGCAAAAAGAAATTAATGACAAAGTGAAAGACGCACTGGCCAAAAAAATAGACGCGGCGATTAAAAGCCCGGAAGTAAAAAAATACACTGATGCCAATCAGCTGGCCGAAGCCGCGATGCAGCCTATGCTCAATAAAGACAACATGATTGACTTGAAATTTAAAGTTGGCGGAACAACATCGAAAACAAAAGTCAGCCTGGTGCACCCGCAGCTTAATTCTTTAGGCAATATTGTGGCTAAATCCGCGGGCGGTATTTTGACGGGGGCGGGTGTTAAAGCCGGCAAGGAGCTATTGGGAGAAGAAAGAGGAAAGGTTCTGGACGGCGTTCACGATTTGTTCAAAAAGAAAGAGTAATCATGAAGCGCCGGAGTTTGAATAAATATTTTCAGTAATCAGGATTTGCTTTTTTTCGATTTTTCAGGAAGAAGGATCACGCCTTCTTCCTGAAAAATTTTTATATTGGACTTACTGTAGCCCAGTTCTTTCAAAATGGCTTGAGTATCGTTACCCAAAGAAGGAGCGGGCATTCCCGGAGTTGCCGGTGTTCCGGAAAATTTAAGAGGCACGCCAAAGCCTTTGATTTTTCCGCAGACGGGATGTTTTTGTTCGATAATCATATCGCGCGCCTTCAGGTGACGGTCTTTCTCGAGTTCGTTAATTTCCAAAACCGGCGTCAAACAGACATCGTATTTCCTGGAAAAGGCAATCCATTCTTCTCTGTTTTTTGTGAGAAAAAGAGAGGCAATTTCCCGCCTCATGCTGTCCGCTTCCTCTCCGAGAACAAACTGCTTACCTGCCCATTCCTGGCGATCCAGCATTTTACAGAAGTTTTTCCAAAACTTCTCTTCCAGAATGCCCAGGGCGATGTATTTGCCGTCGGAGCACAGGTAAGTTCCATAACAGACAAGCCCGCCTGATAGAGCCGCCTGTCCCGGCTCCGGCAAAATGCCCGCAGCCTGATAATGAGCCATCTGTAAAGTCATGAGCGGCAAAATGCCATCGAGCATGGAAACGTCCACTTGTTGTCCCCGCCCCGTTTTTTCTTTTGCCCACAAGGCGCTTAAGCAGGCGATGATGGTCATATACGCGCCGCCGGCAACATCCGCTATTTGCGCCCCGGGGATAACTGGCCCCGTTTCCTTTTTGCCGGTTGAGGAGAGGATGCCGGAATATCCGATATAATTTATGTCATGTCCCGCCTGAATCGCGTAAGGACCGTTTTGACCATACCCAGTAACGGAAACATAAATAATATCTTTTTTTATTTTTCGGGTGTTTTTATAGCCAATGCCCATTTTATCGATAATTCCCGGTCTGAATTGCTCAACCACGATATCCGCCGTTTTAACCAGCGAGAAAAAAAGTTTAACGCCTTTTTTTGTGCCAAGATTTACAGCAAAACTGCGCTTGGAGCGGTTTACCGCCAGAAAACCCGCTGATTCGGAACACAAATACGGAGGATAATAGCGCATATAATCCGGATTGTTAATATCTTCTATTTTTATGACTTCCGCGCCCATGTCCGCCAGCATCATCGTGCCTAGCGGACCGGGATAAAGTCTGGTGAGATCCAGTATGCGGATTTTATCCAGAGGACCGCGTGAAGATTTTTTTGTTTTTTTTGCGCGCTTAGACTTGTTTATATAGCTCATATGACAGAAAGATTAAAATCTTCGCCGGAGTGAATTTCGTAATGTTTATGATAAAGTAAGGAATAAATCAAGCTTGCTTTAGCTGCTTTTTCATATCAATTGAATTAATATGATGAAAATGGTATATTAACATAACTTAGTTGTCAGCATATCTTTCATTAAAAAAATCAGTGACAACAAAATATAAATGAACTCTGTCTGCCAGGCGGTTCTGATTTATAGCGCATTAAAAAGAATATATAGAAAGCGCAGGAAGTACAATACGACGCGTGATGAAAATAATAAAAATAAAATCACTGGTAAACTTTTGGTGGGTATTTTCGACCCTGACAATTTTATTCGCGATAACATTCGCGACTCAATCAGCTTTCGCTCTTTCTGTTTCCGGCGCGTCAAGCTCCGTTACCGCTGCCGCGATGAAGCTTATTGGTTTTTGTGAAGATCCAAAAGGGCAACTTGATGAAGATGCCGTCAATGTTCTCGTGGATTATGTTCTTAAAGATAAAGCGGTAAAAGAAGTTGAATTGCCCAAAATTCAGGAAGCCACGGGTGCTTATTATGAATTTGACACCAGGATTTCTTTTGTCAATTTCTTGAAATATTCCTATAACCAGCAGGTCCCATCCGCGCTGACCAGCCCGGCTTCCATCCGTTATTCAATATGGAACGGTTTGCCGGGCAAGTCCCAAAAAATGCCGGCAAACTGGGAAACGTTATTGCCGGTAAGCAAACCGGTCATAATCCACGGTATTCAGCGTGACGCCATCACGCCCGATTTAACGACCGGTGTTTATTACGAGTATGAGCTGCAAAGAACATTGATCTTGCTCAACCATAAAGGTAAAAAAGTGCTGATCACCATTTCCAAACAGATCGACCGGTCAAATGTCGGTAAAAAGGGCGCAATTATCGGCAGCGATGACGACTGGAATTATTATTATTCGGACGAACCGGGATCACTTAAAAAAGGTTTGGGTTGGGTTAAATCATATATTTATGACTTTTTTTCCGTGGGAGTTTATGTGGAGACAGGCGCTTCTTTGTCTTTGGTACGCAGCGGTGTTTTTCAGTGGATTCGGGCAGGATGGTCCGGTGTGAATTTTGTGCAGAGCGGACATGTCATCAAGGGCATGAAAAGATACGGCAGAAATTTCAAAGGTATACTCGAATCGCCTGTTTTACCGCCTGCCGATCACATCGTCTCCGCCTATCAGAAGCTTTACGCGCTGCCGAATTCTGATATAAGACTACATTACGTCGCATTGCAGCAGGCACAGAGATCTTTAGCTATTCAAAGTGGAAAGATTAAAGAAACACAGCTAAAAAAAGTAAAGATTACTGATAACGTTTCCAAGAGACAGATGATTGAGGAGTTAATGATTGAATATTTCAAAGTAGTTATGGGTAAAAATTCTTTACTGGAGAAAAAACAGGTTTTAGCGTTGATTAATTTTTAGCCATGTTGTTGCTTTTAACATTTTTTTATTAATCCCTGCAGCGCATAACAATATTGTAAATTTAAGGTTGCTAAAGCCGCTTAATCCGTTAGCGGATAAGAGCCATCTTCCAGGTGAACTTCTTTACCGGTAACGGCAGGATTAAACACGCATAACAGGCGCATATCCTCTTGGGCTCTCAGATAATGCTCGTCATGATTGTTTAAGGCGTACATTGTGCCAGGAATTATTTTATAAATTTTTCCGTCAGCAAGTGTTTCTACTTCACCTTTCCCATCCACGCAATAAACCGCCTCGAGGTGATGCTTGTACCATATGTGTGTCTGTGTGCCGGCAAAGATAATTGTTTCATGAAAAGAAAAACCCATGCCGTCATTTTTTAACAAGAATCTCCGGCTGACCCAATTTTTATTTTTAGCCAATACTTCTCTATCGGTGCCTTTTATATCTTCTATTGAACGCAGGATCATATCTGCTCCTTATTTAGAGTCTTTTAGAACATTGTCTATGCTTTTTTCTAATATGTTCAAACCTTCCGTTAAAACTTCATCAGTTATGGTAAGCGGGGCAAGGAATTTAATAACGTCATTGTCGGCACCGGCCAATTCCAAAATTAATTTATTTTTGAAGCATTCTTTCGCGATTTTTTTCGCTTGTTCTGCCGGTGAAACCGCTAACCCATAAACGAAACCACGTCCTCTTACTTCCGCGTTTAGCTCAGGATATTTTCCTTTGATGTTTTCCAGACGAGCTTCCATAATCTTTCCTTTTCTGAATATCTCTTTGCTAAATGAATCATCTTTCCAGTAATCCAGCGCGGCTGCTGCTGAAACGAACGCGAGATTGTTGCCACGGAAAGTCCCCGTATGCTGTCCAGGTTTCCAAATATCCAGATCACGTTTAAACAGAACAACAGAAAGCGGCAAACCATATCCGGCAAAAGATTTAGAAAGAGTGACTATATCCGGTTTAACACCTGATTTTTCAAAGCTGAAAAAATAGCCGGTCCGCCCGTTACCGACTTGAATGTCATCGATAATCAGCAAAATATCAAGTTCGCGGCAAATCGCTTCAATTCCACGGAGCCACTCATCGCTTGCCACATGAATACCGCCTTCTCCTTGAACCGTTTCCACAATCATTGCTGAGGGAATCTCCACACCACTGCTATTATCTTCGAGAAAACGCCTGATATAAGTCACGGTATCGGTGTCTTTTCCAAAATATCCGTCAAAGGGCAGAAATGATACGTCTGACCTGTCGATAAATGCCTGATCGCGATAGTATGCATTAGCTGTTACGGACATTGAGCCCATTGTTAACCCGTGATAGCCATTCGTGAACGAAATAATGTTGGAGCGCTTCTTGATCATTCTCGCGAGTTTGAGTGCGGCCTCCACCGCGTTTGTTCCGGTAGGGCCTGTAAATTGAACTTTATAATCCAGGTTTCTTGGCTTAAAAATTATGTTTTCCAATTTATTCAGCAAATTAGTTTTGGCCACGGTTGCCATATCCAGGCCATGGATAATGCCATCATTTTTTAAGTAATCGATGATTTTCTCTTTCATCATTTCATTGTTGTGCCCGTAATTAAGAGTTCCCGCGCCGGCAAAAAAATCGATATAACGTTTTCCTTTGTTATCAAATAAAAATGAATTCTTAGATCTTTCAAAAACTACGGGGAACGATCTTGAATAACTGCGTACATTGGATTCCATTCTCCTGATTGTTTCCATAAAAATTCCTCCTTCTTTTAAGAGATAGTGAATGGTCCGATTCGATAAAGTATTTCAGCTTCATGGTCCTGGCCTCCGAAATTATTTTCAGAAAAGAAAACGCTTTCCTGGCATTGAGTGTTTAGTGACTTGGCTGTTGAGCGGAAAAAATTACCGGATGCTTTATTAGACGGGTTAACCGTGGTTTCCAGATAATTTATGGGAAATTTAAAATTTCGATGTAAAAGGGAATCAATCATTGCCCTGGCAATGCCCTTTCTTTTGTAATCATTATTTACAGCCACCTGCCATACGAATAAAGTATTACTGCTATTCGGCAGGATATAGGCGGAAATGAAACCGCAAATGCCAAATTGATCTTCGGCGACAATGGATGTGTCGGCAAAATGGGCACATATGATAAGGTAACAATACGGCGAGTTCAAATCAAGCGGTGGAGATGTTTTGATTAGCTTCCAGATTGCGTGCGCGTCAGATATTTCAGGTTTTCGTAATTTAAGATTTTGGAAAATATTTTGCATGAATGTCCTTAAATTATCATGGTCAGTATGTTGCAGATAATTTGCAGCTATTAATTATTATGACAATCCGTTTAATATCAAAAAAATAAGAAACGGATAAATAAGAAGACGCTCAAAGTTTATCTGGCAACAAAACCGATAGGGTAAATATACGAGCTGATGTGAATTCATAACACAATGAGTTTATATTTTCAAGTATACCTAAGGTTTGCAAGGCGATATAAGTATTGTCAGAAAATAAAGCTGTATTAAATTCAATTATTTGGAAAAGAATTTCACTGTTATAATTATTTAAATTAATTTTTTTAATAATAAATATTTTCATTTAATTAGCTGATATTCTTTCTTTATAATTTTTAACTGTTTGTTGACAGCTTGAAATGGTTCTCATATAATTCAGTATTAATAATCAGCAGGATAAATGACAATTACCCCACTTGATGCTTCAACAGTTATTCTAATGCGGGCCGGCTCACAAGAAAATGATTCCGGGTTCGAAGTGCTTCTGGTGCGTCGGAGTTCGAAAAGCGCTTTTGTTCCCAGCGCCTATGTTTTCCCCGGCGGGAAAGTGGAACCAGATGATCGCCTGCCGGAAATGGCGAATTGCTGCAGAAAAAATGATTTAATAAAATCAATGTCTTTTCTGGATGGAGCGCCTTCGGCTCAATCGGCGTTGGGTATCTTGACTGCCGCGATAAGAGAGACTTTTGAAGAAGCTGGAATATTACTTGCTTGGCAGGAAAACGGCACCTTCGTTTCCGTTGATGAGAGCTTGGAAGGCCAACTGCTTTCATATAGAACTGATCTGAACAGAGGTAATCTTAAATTTCTCGATTTGCTTAAAAAAGAAAATTTGTTTTTGGCTGTTGATAGGCTGCACTATTTTTCCCGCTGGATTACGCCGGAGCTTTCCCCGCTTCGTTTCGATGCCAGATTTTTTATTGCCGAAGTGCCGGAAGGGCAAAAAGCCTTTCATGACGGAGGTGAGGTCACAAAACATATTTGGATTACTCCCGCCCAGGCGCTGCAAAGATATAGCCAGCGAAAGATTTATATGGTCGCTCCCACGGTTGTGACGCTGGAGGAGTTATCCCGTTTTCAAACAATTAATGAGGCCATCGAATCAACCGCTAATAAAAATATAAAAGCCGTTCTCACCCGGCTGATTGTTGAAAACAATGAGGCGCAGGAACATACTCCTGATGGCCGGATCTTCCGCGATTTTGAACCCGCGGACTAATTTATTGTATTTAAATAAAATCATAAACTTATTGGGATAAATTTAAAGGAATATTATTCCATTGACAGGAACGGGTGTTCTTTTTATACTTCACGCAGCCAGGATCAAATAGCGTAAGCGCATCAGTTAAGGCCAGGGGATTTCAAAGATGAAAGAAACTATTTTAGCCATTGACGACGAAAGAATGAACCGGGAATTTTACTGCGGACT
>JAFGKC010000195.1 GCA_016928765.1 Syntrophaceae bacterium | reverse complement strand
TTCCTGCTTGTAGCTTTCGTGATAATTGCCGCAGGGATGAAATGAAAATTTTCTCATCTCTATACTCTCTCAATTTCTACAAGACCGAATAAACCGTATGGTTTAATCAGCAGAATAAATACCAGCACAATGTAAGGAACAACATCGCGCAATGACGGTGATAAGTAACCGCCGGTAAATGTTTCCAATAACCCGATAATAATGCCGCCGATAATAGCTCCGCCGATACTGTCGAGTCCACCCAAAATTACGACAGGAAAAACTTTTAACCCTATCGAACTTAAATCATGCACGTTAACTCCGTTCATGACACCCAGGACTATGCCGCTCATACTGGCAACCAAAGCGGCAATGGCCCAGGATAAGGCAAATACCCTGCGCACATGCACTCCCAAGGACAAAGCGGCTTTTTGATTATCAGCGACCGAACGCATATATATACCCTGGGAAGATTTTTTAAAGAACAACCCAAAAATTACCAGAAACACCACGCTGATAATCATTGTTGCCGTGTAAACAGGAGCAATATGTATTGCTCCCAAATTGAGTGACAATGATTCACTTAAAAAAGACGGATAAGTATGGAGATTTCCACCCCAGATCAAAAGAATGAAGCCTTTGAACATTGCCGCCAGACCGACGGTAAGCATGATAACGAAAATCAGTTTTTCGCCGATTAAAGGCCGTAAAAAGAATTTTTCAATTAAAAAACCAAGTATAAAACAGCCAACCAGTGTCAGAATGAAAGCCACGATAATCGGCAGTTTC
Source organism: Syntrophaceae bacterium (assembly GCA_016928765.1). Taxonomy (GTDB): domain Bacteria; phylum Desulfobacterota; class Syntrophia; order Syntrophales; family Smithellaceae; genus UBA4810. The sequence continues at coordinate 2,808 of JAFGKC010000195.1, read as the reverse complement.
GCCCATGTTATCAGCGCCAGAAAGAAAAACGCGCCCAATGCCAGAAGTTCGCCATGCGCGAAATTCAAAACACTGGATGATTTAAAAATCATTACAAAACCCATGGCGGAAATGCCGTAGAGCAAACCCACGCACACGCCATTTACCAGTAATTGCAGAAAGAAATCCATAACTGCTTCCTTTTTAATCCACGTTAATTACATTAACAGTTGTTTCAATTTCACCGATTCGTCCGTCACGGTACTTAACTTTTCCGATGACGCTCACGCTATTTTCGCTGCCGTACATCGCTTCGATAATTTTTATATATAATCCATAAACAAAACGCCGGCGCACCTTACCTGTTCTGGTAAGTTCTTCTTCATCAGCATCCAGAAGTTTATAGAGCAAAACAAATTTCTTCAGCTTCATAACATCGGGAAGCTGCTCATTAACCTTGCGCACTTCTTTCAAAATCAGTTCTTCCACAGACTTTTGCTGGGAAAGATCCATATATGTAGTGTAAGGAATCATGCGTTCCTCGGCCCAATTACCGACATTCCCCATATCGATGTTAATCATAGCGGTGATAAATGGCCGCCCTTCCCCGAAAATCACCGCTTCTTTGATATACGGACTGAACTTTAAGCGGGTTTCAATAAAATCAGGAGAAAAGGCGTCGCCGCTTTTGTTGCGGATAATATCTTCTTTTCGTCCGATAATCAGCAGATGTCCGTCGTTATCAATGTAACCGGCATCACCGGTTTTAAGCCAGCCATCATCAAAAGCGTTTTGTGTCGCCTGGTAATCATTATGATAGCCGGGAAAATTGGCTTCTGACTTAACAAGCACCTCCTGGTCTTCGGCAATCTTAACTTCAGTTAAAGGAAGAGGCGTTCCTACAGTTTCTAGCTTTACTTCTTTATCCGGCTGAACCTGAAATATCCCCCCTGCTTCCGTCAGTCCATAGCATTGTTTTAAATTTAATCCGATCGCGCGGAAAAATAATATTACATCAGGGCTTATCGGATGGCCTCCGGTAAAGGCGCTTTTGAATCTGGAACAGCCGATTCTGTCGAGAAGTGGCCGATAAACCAAAATATTTGAAATCTTATGTAAGATATTTAATAATAAGGGGATTTTTATTTTTTTAGTTTCTCTATTTACAACTTTTTTCCCTACAATATCTCCCCATACAAAAAGCCTTTTTTTCAGCCATCCGGAATCAGATATTTTTACTCTGATGCTGGATGCCAAATCTTCCCAGAAGCGTGAAGCCGTGATTAGCATTGCGGGACCGATATCTCGAAAATCTTCTTTGGTCGTCTCCGGAGTTTCCGGAAAATTCATTGTCATTGCCCCGACTAAAGCGACCCCCATCGCCCACATCTGATCCACAATCCACGCGGGCGGCGACATGGAAAGCCAATTTTCTTCAGGATTGATATTTTCCGAGACAATCCACTGGATTGCCATTTGAGTGAAATTCCGGTGCGATAACATTGCTAATTTCGGAATGCCCGTTGTGCCTGAAGTTTGTATCATCACCGCTGTATCATCCGCGCGCCCTTTAGCGATCTGTACTTCAAGATAACCGGGATTATTTTTTAAAAATTCATCTGAGATTTCCAAAAGCCTGGCGTAACTGGTTAACCAATCGTCATTTTCATAAGAAGTCATGCCGGTTGGATCAATATAAACAACCTTTAATACTTGCGGGAGCTTATCTTTTACTTCCAGTAATTTATCTACCTGTTCCTGATCCTGGACAACAACTAAAGCGCAATTAACGCGCTGAATTGAGACGCACAATTCCTCGGCGACTGAAGAGGTAAACAAATTCAGCGTTGTCGCGCCCAAACAATGCGCCGCGATTTCGCTAAAAAGCCATTCGGCGTGATTTTCCACGATAAGACAAACCGTCTGGCCGCGCTGAAGATTCAATGAGGAAAAACCGCCCGCTGTCTTTTGAACGTAACGATAATAATCCGCCCAGCTATACCTTTGCCAAATTCCGTAAGCCTTTTCCCGAATCGCCGCCTTTTCCTTACCGTATTTTTCAGCGTTTTTAGCCAGGATTTGAGGTATGGTTAAATTGTAAGTTTCTGAAATAATATTGTTAATATCCAAATTAATCGAGCCTGTTTTTATTCTATAGTTTCAGATTCACCTAAATACGCCTTTATAACTTCCGGGTTCATGCTGATTTCCTGTGCGTCGCCTTCGCCAATTTTTTCACCAAAATTCAATACCATGATACGTTGGGCAATATTCATGACGATCGACATATCATGTTCAACCAAAATCATGGTCATGCCCCAGCGCTGATTTAATTCCAGAAGAAAACGCACCATATCTTCCTTTTCTTCCAGGTTCATTCCGGCAAAAGGTTCATCCAGGATAAGAAGCCTTGGTTCCAGCGCCAAAGCCCTTCCGAGCTCCACTCTCTTCATCATCCCGTAGGGTAACGAACCCACAGTTTGTTTTCGTATTGGTTGCATTTCCAGAAAATCAATGATCTCTTCTAAAATCTGTCTATGACGGATTTCTTCTTTTTTTACATTTGCAGTATAAAGCCAGGAAGATATAAAATTATAATGACAATGAATATGCCTGGCCAGTGTCATATTGGCCAACACAGTCATACCAGGAAAAAGTTCGATGTTTTGAAAAGTTCTGCCGATACCGACTTCTACGAGCCGATGCGTGTGTAAATCGGTTATATCACGTCCATTAAATACGATTTGACCGCTTTGGGGGCGGTAAAACCCGGTTATGCAATTAAGCAGACTGGTTTTACCCGCCCCGTTCGGACCGATAAGCGCCATC
>JAFGKC010000194.1 GCA_016928765.1 Syntrophaceae bacterium | reverse complement strand
TACTCTCACGGCATGAAGCAAAGATTGATTATTGCCGCGGCTTTAATGCATGACCCGAAAATTCTCGTAGTTGATGAGCCGATGGTCGGGCTTGATCCTTCCGCGGTGCGCATGGTTAAAGATATATTCAAAGACCTGGCGGCAAAAAATGTCGCGATTTTTGTTTCTACTCATACATTGAGCATTGCCGAGGATTTGTGCGACAGAATAGGGGTTATCCATAAAGGAAACCTTGTGGCACAGGGAACCATGGACGAATTAAATTCAGCCGCGCAAACACAGAAAGCAAAACTGGAAGAAGTTTTTCTGACTCTGGTTCACGAAGCGTAATATGAGAAATGCTTTGCTGATATTATTAAGGCCTCGGATGCTTTCCAGCATTATCGGCATCAGACCGGGAAAAAAAGGCAATAACTGGTGGCGGGTTTTTATGTTCTCCGCAATCGGCCTTATTTTCTGGATTGGCGCTTTTGCTATTTTCTTCCGTGTTCTTAACTATTTTAACAGCGTGGAAGATTTCGGCGACATTCTCGCCATGAAACTTCTTTCCATGATGATAATAACTTTTTTCGCGCTGTTGCTTTTCAGCAACATCATCAATAGCCTTTCACATCTGTATTTAAGCAGAGACTTGCCGCTGCTTCATTCACTGCCGGTCTCATCCAGGGATATTTTTCTTTCCAGATGGATAAGCAGCGCCTTTGATTCTTCCTGGATGGTCATTTTGTTCAGCATGCCGGTTTTTTTATCTTATGGCATAATTTACTCGGCGGGGATCGGTTTTTATCTTATCGCGTTTTGCGCGATTATTATTCTATGCCTTATAGCCGCGGCGATAAGCAGCATGCTGGTGATGCTGGGAGCGGTAATCCTGCCCGCGGGAAAAATTCGCGCGCTTTTTGTCGTAATGGGTGTCGCGCTGGCGATACTGCTTGTTATTGTTTTGAGAATGATCAGGCCGGAGCAGTTGGTTAATCCGGAAACCTTTGCTTCCGTTGTCAATTACTTAAATACGATGCAGGCGCTTGATTCTCCGCTTTTGCCCACTACCTGGATAACCGATGCGGCAAGTTTAGCGCTCAAAGGCCGGTGGAAATCATCACTTTTCAATCTATCGCTTTGCGCTAGTTTCTCTTACACCTTGATTTTTATCAACGTGTCCTTCGCCGGTTTTTCATATTTTCGCGGTTTTTCCCGCGCGCAGACAACAGCCAAACGGCTTTTCTCGCCGCTTACTTTTCAAGGCCGCAACTGGGACAGCTTATTAAACTTTCTTCATCGCCCGGCTAAAGCGTTCGCTGTAAAAGAAATAAGGAGTTTTTTTCGTGATTCCACGCAGTGGCCGCAGCTTTTTTTGATTTGCGCTTTGATTGTGATTTATCTTTATAATTTCTCAGTTTTGCCTCTGGATAAATCGCCGATTAAAACCATATACCTGCAAAACGTTTTTTCCTTTTTGAATATGGGGCTTGCCGCCTTCGTTCTTTCCGCCATTGCCGCCCGTTTCGTATTTCCCGCGGTAAGCATTGAGAGTGAAGCTTTCTGGATAATTCAGGCCGCTCCGGTATCAATTAAAACTTTTTTGTGGATTAAATTTTTTCTCTATTACATACCCTTGCTGATTGTTTCCGAAATCCTGATTATCGTATCAAACATTCTTCTTGGTGTAACGCCTTTCATCATGGGTTTATCCATCATAACAATGTTTTGTCTTGTTCCCGCGGTTGTCGCTCTGGCCGTCGGATTAGGAGCCCGTTATCCTGATTTTAAATCGGAAAATCCCGCTCTCGCGGCGACAAGCTTCGGCGGACTTCTGTTTATGGTTTGCGCTTTCGCCTTAATCGCTTCGGTCATTATTCTGGAAGCGGGTCCAGTCTATTACACTTTTATGGCCCAAGTGCACGGCAGAAATCTTTCCGTCTTCCATGCTTTCTGGCTGGTTATTTCCTTTTCTACAGCTTTTATTCTTTGCGTTTTCGCAATTTACTTCCCCATGCGTCTGGGCGAAAAGCACTTAAAAAAGCTTTGATTGTCTGCCGGAAATATTATTCCCTGTCATCTCGCTAGAGTTCTACCGCTATTCCATAAACTGAAAATTGACTTGATTTTACCTGCCGGATAAGCTAAACATGCGCACATTCAAGTGAATTCGCTTTTTTTAAAGATATCTGGAAAGGAGCTTTCATGGCAAAATACGAATCCAAATCCCTGAGAAATTTAGCAATAGTCGGTCACGGAGGAACGGGTAAAACATCCCTTTGCGAATCTTTTTTATTTATTTCCGGCAAAAACGAAAGGCTGGGAAGAGTTGATGACGGCACGTCTACGATGGACTTCGAGCCTGAAGAACAAAAAAGACGAGGATCAATCAGTTCGGCGGCAAATTTTGTCGAATGGGAAAAAAATAAGATTAATTTTATTGACACACCGGGCGATTCTAACTTTACCTATGATATAAAATGTTCTATGAGCGTTGTCGAAAACGCTGTTGTGGTCATTGACGCGGTGGGCGGCGTTGAATTCCAGACACAGAAAGTCTGGGAACTGGCCGATGAATTCAAACTCCCCCGCATTATTTTTATTAACAGATTGGATCGTGAACGCGCCAACTTTGACACCGCGCTGGACAGCATTAAAAACAAATTCAAGAGAAAAGCCACCCCTGTCTGCCTTCCGATCGGTTCCGAAGATAAATTCAACGGTATCGTTGATTTAATAAGCATGAAGGCTTACCTTTTCAGCGATAATAAAGGCGCGGGAAAAGCCGTGGATATCCCCGCGGAAATGAAGGACGACGTAAAGCTCATGCGCGACTCCATGGTGGAAGACATTGCCGAGTCCGATGATGAGTTGATGAATAAATATCTGGAAGCCGGCGAGCTCTCCGACGAAGAATTGAAAGCTGGTTTGAAAAAAGGTGTGTCCTTCGGCAGCCTGGTTCCCGTAATCTGCGGCTCCGCCATGAAAGGCATCGGTGTCGCTTTACTGCTTGATTTGATAGTTGGTTCTTTCGCTTCTCCTGTTGATCGCGGTCCGGTTAAAGGCAAGAAACCGAAAACGGACGATGTTGAAGAAAGGCAGCCTTCGGAAGACGCGCCCTTCTCCGCGATTGTTTTCAAGACAATCGCCGATCCTTACGCGGGCAGATTAACCCTGTTCCGTGTTTATTCCGGCACACTCAATTCCGACACCGCAGTTTATAATTCCACAAGAAAAATTACGGAAAAATTCGGACATGTTTTCTTTCTGGAAGGCAAAAACCAAAAGCAGGCGGAAACCCTTATTCCCGGTGACATTGCCGGCGTGGCTAAATTGAAGGAAACAACAACCGGCGACACGCTTTGCAATGAGAAATCTCCGATTATCTTTGAAAAAGTACCCGTGCCCCCGCCCATCATGTCTTACGCCATGGAACCAAAAACACGCGGCGACGAAGACAAGATTGCCTCATCGATACACCGCCTGACCGAAGAAGACCCGACCATTGTCTTTACCCGCAATGTCGAGACCAAGGAAATGATTCTTTCGGGTATGGGACAGGTACACATTGAAGTCAATATCGAAAAAATGAAGAGAAAATTCGGCGTCGAAGTCAATCTCAACACGCCCAAGATTCCCTACAAGGAAACCATCAAGGGAAAAACCAATGTACAGGGAAAATACAAGAAACAATCCGGCGGTCGCGGCCAGTTCGGTGATTGCTGGATTGATATTGAGCCTCTCCCCCGCGGCGGTGGTTTTGAGTTTCATGACAAAATAGTCGGTGGTGTTATTCCGGGACAATATCGTCCGGCCGTGGAAAAAGGAATTGTGGAAGCGGCG
>JAFGKC010000193.1 GCA_016928765.1 Syntrophaceae bacterium | reverse complement strand
TTAAGATGGAAAATGAGCCTCAATGGGTAGAGGTGCTAAACAAGGGCGGCCGGGTTTTGATTTGTTTATGGCACCAGCATTTTTTTATCGCGGTGCGATTTCTTTCCAAGTACAGTAAATACAAACCATGCGTGATGATTTCCCGCAGCCTCGATGGTGACATTGCCACGCGGATTGTCGAAGCAGGAGGGGTTTCCGTTGCCCGCGGCTCATCTTCGCGCGGCGGAAAAACCGCTTTAAAGGGGATGATAGAAATGCTTTCAATAAACGGATTGGGAGCGCATATTTTAGACGGGCCGCGAGGTCCCGCGGGTGTGATAAAACCCGGCGCTATCGCGATAGCCTACGATGCGGATGCCGTATTAGTTCCCACAACTGTGTATGCGGATCGCGCCTGGTATATGAAAAGCTGGGATAGATTCTTTATTCCCAAACCCTTTGCCAGGATCACCATACACTTTTATCCTAAAATCAAATTGGTACAATTGAAAAATAATAATGATTTTGAGAAGCAAAGAAAAAATCTGGAAAATATTATGCTGCCCCATCTCTATGTTTGATATTATAAAAGGCGATTAATTTTCCAGCCAGCGGGAAATCTTTTTAAGTTCTTCTTTCCATTTGTCGGCTGGCCGCACCTTAAGAAAAACCGCGAACAAATCATCCATTATTTTAACGGCCTCTTCAATCAGATAAATTCTTTCCAGAAGACTTCCGTCTTTATCTTCCCGGTTTTCCGGCGGTTGCGTTACGGGTAGTTTCAGAGATTGAAAATCGAATGTGTCAGCCTTGAAAGCAAATTCCCATTCATTTTTGTCATGAATAAGTTTGATTCCCGCTTCTTTGACTTTTTTCCCCTGACGCAGCGCTTCCTTTCCTTCTTTCAGTTCGGCGTGCAATCCGGAGCAGACAACACCCTGGGCGTATTCTCCCTCGCCCGCTTCCAGCGAGATTCTTTTTAAAAAATGAAGTTCTACTTCTTGCCCGCCGGTAAGCGCGATGTTGCCGCCGCGTTCCTCTGATTTGTACCAGAGCCAGGTCAGGAATTCACGGCCGATCAGAGAAATTGAATCAGGCGATTCGAAAGCGCCTTTAAGCTGAGCCGCTTTATCCTGCGGCAAAAATCTTTTAAGGCTCAGCGCGAAAGAATTTTTAAATAAATCAGCAAAGTCATCAGCTACTTTATCGGCCAGAGAGGAAAAGTAAACGGTATTTTTGCCTAGCGACCATAAGATGTCGTAAAAAGAAGGCACGGCATCTTGCCGGGACATAATTTCCAGCTCCACTTTTTCCTTTATGCCCGCCGCGGTTTGTTTTCCGATTCTTTCTTTGCCGCTTTGGGCCAGATACCGTTTTTCTTCCTCCAGCAGCTTTAACTTAAGTAGTTTGGGTGCGATGAGTTTCCGGTCAATACGCAGACAGAAAATAAGATAATCGCCCAATATATAATCCGCGTGTTTAAAATCGGCATCCAGAACGTCAGTTAGCGAAACCCAGCCCATCCTTTTTTCTTGTGTTGATTTTTGTTGATCCCGGTAAGCGCAAGATTTAATTTGTTTGTTGATAGAATTCAAAAAATCCCGCGGCAAATCGCCTTCCACATGAAAACGCGCGAAAGAAAAACCACCTTTAAGTAATCCCATAGTCAGCACCTCGTAGGCCGGCAACGTATATTAAGCATAGGGTGACTGTCAAGAATTAATCGCGAAGAAAACAGCCGAAAAGTGATTGTGTTCAATAATTTCCGGCGTATATTTATCCATAGACACAAGGTTTTTTTTGTGTTAGTGAGCTTCATATTTCGAGGTTAAAAATCCATGAAAATCCAGACAATCGGTATTGTCGCCAACATTGAAAAGGCGAATATCACCCGGCATATCAGCGCGCTGAAAAAATGGCTGGAAAGAAAAGGCGTGAAGGTTTTTCTGGCGCGCGAACTGGCCGGCAAAATGGGTTTGCCCGGCGCGCTTAATTGGGATGATTTAGCGAGAAAATCACAGCTGCTCGTTGTCTTTGGCGGTGACGGTACGATGCTGCGCACCGCGCGCCACGTCGCCCGGTATAAGGTGCCCATTGTGGGCGTCAATATGGGCAGCTTTGGCTATCTTACGGAAATAAATTTAAACGAATTGCATGACGCGCTTAATTTGATTTTGCGCGGTAAATATTTAGTGGAAAAAAGGATGATGCTTTCCGTGTCGATAAAAAACGGCGCTTCTTTAATCAAAGCGGGCGATGTGCTAAATGACGTGGTAATCAACCGCGGAAATCTTTCACGGATAACAGAATTGGAAACATCGGTGAACGGAGAGTATCTCACAACTTATAAAGCTGACGGACTGATTATTTCCACTCCCACCGGTTCCACCGCTTATTCTCTTTCCGCGGGCGGCCCGATTGTTTTCCCGGGGAAAGACTTGATTATTATCAACCCCATTTGCCCGCACACCCTGACAAATCGGCCGATAATTTTTCCGCATGACGCGGATTTGAACATAACTCTCTGGTCGAAAGAAAAAGGCGCCACGGTAACCCTGGACGGTCAGGAGACCTACCAGATAAAATCCGGTGACGCGGTGATGATAAAAAAATCCAGATACGCGGTAAAGTTGGTTCTTTCGCCGCACCGCGGTTACTGGGAAATTTTGCGCTCCAAGCTTGGTTGGAGCGGTTTGCCTTCAGGGGCGGGGAAAAGAAAAAATGCTGAACGACCTGAGCATTAAAAATTTCGCTATTATTGACGAGCTGAATGTCGCTTTCGGCGATGGTCTTAATATTATTTCCGGAGAAACAGGCGCCGGGAAGTCGATTATTATCGGCGCGGTCAGTCTTCTTTTAGGCGAGCGAGCTACATCTGACATGATTCGCTCGCAGACGGATTCCGCGGTTGTGGAAGCGCTATTCAACATCAGTGCGTACGAAGGCCTTAAGCAAAAACTTGAAGAAATGGGGTTCTCCGCTTCTGAAGAGCTGGTAATCCGCAGGGTAATTTCTCGCTCGGGTAAAAACAAAGCTTTGATTAACGGACAGATGGCGACATTGGCAAATCTGGCGTCAGTGAGCGAATCCCTTATAAATATTTGCGGTCAGCACGAGCATCAGATTATTTTAAACGCGGATAATCACGTTGATATTCTCGATGAATTCGGCGGCTGCCTTGACTTATTCAGTGAATATTCAAAGGTTTACGGACAATTTTTGGAAATAAGAGCGCGGATAAAAAAGTTTGAAGATTTACGGCGCAGTCGCGAGGAAAAAACGCAACTGCTCAAATTTCAGCTTAAGGAAATTGCCGATATCGATCCGCAGCCCGGTGAAGATAATCAACTGGCGGATGAAAAAAAAGTTCTGCTCAACTCGCAGAAACTTGTGGATTTAGCCGGACAGTCTTATGACTTGCTCTACGGTGATAAAGATTCCGCATGCGTAAAAATCAAGGAAGTGCAAAATCAGGTGCGCCAGATTAAAAATATCGACGCTTCGCTTGGGCTTACCGATGCGGATATTGAATCCACTTTTATTTCGCTGCAGGAAGCGGCGCTGAATCTGCGCGATTACAGCAAAAAACTTTTTTTCGATCCGGAACGCCTCGCCCAAATTGACGAGCGTCTGGAAATGCTGGGACGGCTCAAACGCAAACATGGCGGCACGATGGAGAGCGTTTTGCTGCAGAAACAGAAAATCGAAGAAGAACTAAAGCAGGTTTTTTCCGTGGAGGAAGAGCTGGAAAAACTGGGACACGAAGAAGCGGTAATCAAAGAAGATCTGACCAAAAATGCTCTTATTCTTTCCGCGCGCCGGAAAGAAGCCGCGGCGAAGCTCAAAAACTCCGTGGAGCGTGAAATTCACGAGTTGAACATGCCGCACGCTTGTTTTGAGGCGTTTTTCAAAAAAAGAGCCGCGGACAAGAAAGTTGAAAACTACGGCCCCAAGGGGGGAGACGATATAGAATTTTATCTGGCGGCAAACGCGGGCGAGGAGCAAAAACCCCTCAACAAAATCGCCTCCGGAGGCGAGCTGTCGCGTATTATTCTGGCGCTGAAGAATGTTTTGTCGCGCACCGGTTCCGTGGCCACGGTTATTTTTGATGAAGTGGATAACGGTATTGGAGGAGCCACCGCGGAAATTGTGGGAAGAAAACTCAAAGAAGTTTCCGCTAATCATCAGGTTATTTGCATCACGCATCTGCCTCAGATTGCTTGCTACGGCGAAGGGCATTTATATGTTTCCAAAAAAGTAGCCAAAGGAAGAACGACAACATCGGTGGAAAAACTGGATGAAAAACAGAAGATAGAAGAAATCAGCCGCATGCTTGGCGGTGTCGATGTCACCGAAACAACCAGAAGGCACGCCCTGGAGATGATCAGCGGTACAAAGGCGACGGGCGCCGGGAAAAAGGAATAAAACAGATGTTGAGAAAAGCGCGCGTTTCCGATGTTAAAAGCATTCATCGTTTGATAAATTTAGCCGCGGCGAAAGGCGAGATGCTCTCGCGTTCGTTAATGGATATTTACGGATCTCTAAGGGATTTCTATGTTTACTATGATGAAGAAAAAGAGTTTGTTGCCGGTGTTTGCGCGATGAATATTATCTGGGAAAATCTTGCCGAAATCCGTTCGCTCTGCGTGGAGGAAAATTATCGCGCCAGAGGCATAGGCAGAAATCTGGTGGAAGCGTGTATTTCTGAAGCAATCACGCTGGGACTTTTTAGAGTATTCACCCTTACTTATAAAAAAGAATTATTTACCAAATTAGGATTTCGTGAAGTTGATCGCGCCACACTGCCGGAAAAAATCTGGTCGGATTGTTTCCGTTGTCCCAAATATCCTGACTATTGCGATGAAACAGCGATGATCATGGAATTATGAAATATTTCTTAAAAATTATGCAACTAGCGCTAATTGCATCGATTTTTTCCGCATGTATGCGCGCTGTGCCGGAACGTCCCTCTGTGCCGCCGGTTTCTCCGGAGGCCCAAGTAATATCGGTGAAATATTTTGAACTTGTTAATGCTTCCCAAATCGAGTTTGCCGACGATCTTGATTATTCCTTATTGGAGGCGGCTATTGAGCGCAGCATAAATTATTACAATAATGCTGGCCGGGATAAAATCTATCAGATCTCGGGCAAGCAGGTTGATACGGCAAAATTAAAAGAGACGCTTATTGCTTTTAATGAAGTTATTCGTCAGTCTTTGACGCCTGATGAACTGAAACAAAGAATCGCCGCGGATTTTGATGTTTACCGTGTGTATCCGCCAGGTCATGATAAAAGTAAAAGTCATTCTTTTACGCTTTTTACTGGATATTATGAGCCTTTACTGAGGGGTTCTCTTTCTCCTTCGCAAAAGTATAGATATCCTATTTATCGTCCGCCGCATGATTTGGTAACCAGACCTTCAGCTAACTCAGAGACAAGCGTAGGACGGATTGAAAACGGCGAATTTGTTCCTTATTACAGCCGGGCAGAAATTGATATCGAAGGTGTTTTACGCGGTCAGGGTCTGGAACTTGTCTGGGTGGATGATCCTATGGAGCTGTTTTCCCTGCACATACAAGGTTCGGGAAAAATCAGATTGGAAGATGGCACGCTGTTTACTGTTACCTACGCGCAGAATAATGGGCGGCCTTTCCGTTCCGTTACCAGATACATGCTCGATGCGAACCTGATCAGCGGCAGTGAAGCTTCTTATCAAAATTTCAAAAAATTAATGCGGCAAAAGAACGACGCGGAGCTTTTTGAAATTCTCAGTTATAACGAAAGATATATTTTTTTCCGTTTTACCGATGGTGAACCGGTTGGTTCGCTGGGTGAGCCGGTGACAGCGGACAGAACCATCGCCACCGATCCCGAACACTTTCCCGAAGGCGCGCTGGCCTTTATTCGCCTCAGGAAACCTCTTTTTGACGAACAAGGAAATATCGTGCGCCGTGTTCCGTTTTCCAGGTTTGTACTGAGCCAGGATAAAGGTGTGGCAATCAAGGGGCCGGGCCGCGTTGATTTGTTCTGCGGTTTTGGCGAAAAAGCAATGGCTACCGCGGGGAGCCTTAAAGAAAACGGCGAACTATACCTTTTAATAAAAAAATAATATTTTTCATATTCAGTAATTCTGGAGATGCTTCTGAAAATGCCGCGTGTGGTTTGGTTATTTTAATATATAAACCAGAAGATAGCTTAGCGACGTGCCCAGATTAACCACGATATTAAGGCCGCAAAGGCGCTCCAGAGTGTCACTCTCCTTGTATTTGCCACGTATCATCATTGCTACTATAAAAAAAGATATCATAAAAAATGGAAGATAGAAATAAATCACGCAGAAAGGAATACCAAAAAACACGGTGAAAAACACGACCGTCCAGGAAAGAATGGAGATAACAGTATAGACAGTCACGCCCGCATTTTTTCCTATGCGGTAGAGCAGATTTCTTTTCCCCGCTGCTTTATCCGCCTCGTAATCAGGATATTCGTTTAGCAAGATAACGTTGAAAATGCTAAGGGAAATCGGTATTGCCACCCAGTGAATAACCGGATTAATAGCGGCTGTTTGTATGTAGTAGGCGGAAGCAACGGTCAGCCAGCCGTAACAAAACCCGATGAATATTTCTCCGAAACCCCTTTCCACAAGGCGGACCGGCCTCATTGAATAGGAAAATCCGGAAAAAGCTCCCAGACAGCCCAAAAGCAAAGTGTAGGCGCCTGTTTTAAAGTAAAATTGTAAAATAAACCCGATAACCGCCGCGAGCCAAAAAGAAACAACGCTGGTCAGTAAAGCGACGCGCCGGGGGAGAATACCACGCACAATAACGCCGGATCCTCCGGCAAAGCGGTTGCGGTGGGAGCGGTATGATATTTCATCTTCCCGGCAGTCAGAATATTCTCCCGCGTGATATGTGGATAGCATGATGAGAATTAACGCGATGACGCCCAGGATAAAGATAGCCGGATTAAAGGATGCGGTGAGTTTCCACGCCAATACCGTGCCCAGCGTAAAGGGAAGTATTCCTACCAGATGAAAGAAAGGACGCGAAAGACTGAGCCATCCCCCGAAAGTTTTTATCCAAGAATGTCGCATGAGCAACCTGTGACGGAAATTATACGCTGATTTATTAGCACGTAGGTATTTTATTATCAAAGCAGTATGCCCCAATCAACCTTTTTTTGTATCAATCGAGAAATAGTTTTTTAAGTTGAAAAGGAAGTTTGAAAGTTATTTTCGCGGGGAAAATTATTTCTTGCTAGTTAATTTTTAATATGTTAGGCGTAGCCCCAGTTTGCAAAAAACGTCTAATTAAGCTCTTGGCCAGGCTGAATTTTTACGAAATTAAGACTAAAATTATCACTTGTAATATTTGTTAATTAAAGATTAGAGTAGCACTTCTTGATTGATAATTTCGGGTAGCAGTTTCGGAAAATCATATTATTTTTTAATATTTTAAGGGGGCATATAAGTAATGACAAAGGCGGAATTAATCGAGGCGATGGCTTCGGGGGCGGATATTACGAAAGCGGCAGCGGCCTTAGCGCTTGACGCTTACGTAGGAGCGGTCACCAAAGAAATGAAGAAAGGCGGAAAGGTTGCCCTGGTTGGTTTCGGTACTTTTTCTGTTTCTAAAAGAAAAGCGAGAGAAGGCAGAAATCCAAAGACAGGAACCACGATTAAAATTCCCGCCAAGAAAGTTGTAAAGTTTAAGGCCGGCAAAGAATTAGCGGATAAAGTAAAATAGTAATATATTTTAAGACATAATTTGTATGGGCCTCCGCATTATATGAAAATTAATGGGAGGCCTTAGCGCGTTTATATGATAATTATAAAGGAGTTTCGATTTTGGCTCTAAAAAGAATTCTTAGCGGAATGCGTCCCACGGGTAAACTGCATTTGGGAAACCTGCACGGCGCTTTGGCAAACTGGATTGACTTACAGAACAGCGGCAAATACGAATGTTTTTATTTTGTCGCTGATTGGCACGCTTTTACCAGTGAATATAATTCCACGGAAGGGATCAGAGATAACATAACTTCCATGGTTGTCGACTGGCTCGCCGCGGGTCTTGATCCTAAAAAGAGCACGCTTTTTGTGCAGTCCGCGGTTAAGGAACACGCCGAGCTGTTTTTGTTGCTTTCCATGATTACACCACTGGCCTGGCTGGAGAGAAATCCGACTTACAAGGAAATGAAAGCAGAGCTGTCCAATAAAGATTTGTCAACTTTCGGTTTTTTGGGTTATCCGGTTTTGCAGGCAGCGGATATTATCATGTATAAAGCTTATGGTGTTCCGGTAGGTGTGGACCAGCTGCCTCACGTGGAGCTTACCAGAGAAATTGCCCGCCGCTTTAATTATCTTTACAAAGAAGTTTTCCCGATTCCGGAACCGCTTTTGGCGGGTGTGACCAAGCTTCTGGGTATTGATGGAAGAAAGATGAGCAAGTCATACGAAAACTCCATTTACATAAGCGATACCGGAAAAGCGCTGCAGCAGAAAATTTCCGCCATGTTTACTGACCCCCAGCGCGTGAAGAAAACAGATCCGGGTAATCCTGGGGTATGCAATGTTTTTACTTTTCACGGATTGTATACGCCGCAGGATAAGGTTAAGCAAATAGATGCCGACTGCCGCAAGGCGGCTATCGGCTGCACGGATTGCAAAAAGATGCTTGCCGCCCGCGTCGCGGAAGTTATGAAGCCGATCCATGAGAGAGTTGATTACTACGGGAATCATCTTGCGGAAATCGATGAAATCATCGAAGAAGGCAATAAAAGGGCGGCAAAGGTAGCTCGTCAAACCATGGAAGAAGTACGCGAAGCGGTTAAAATCTGAGTTTGGCTTTATGCTTATGAATGAAGAACAACCGGTAACAGATTACGCTATTAAATTGGATATTTTTGAAGGTCCGCTCGACCTTCTTTTATACCTGATTAAAAAAAATGAAATAGATATTTACAATATTCCCGTTTCTCTGATTGCCGAACAGTATCTGCAGTATCTTAAAATGATTAAATCGCTCAATCTCGACCTGGCCGGCGAATATCTGGTCATGGCTTCGACTTTGATTCATATTAAATCAAGAATGCTTCTGCCCGAGCCGGAAGAGCCGGAAGAAGAGGAAGAAGATCCGCGCGCGGAACTGGTGCGGCAGCTGCTGGAATATAAGGCGTTCAAAGAAGCTGCGGAAAATCTGTCACAAAGGCCGCTTCTGGAGCGCGATGTGTTTACCCGTGCGGCTTTTTCGCCGGAGGAAATCGAAAAAGCGCTACCGGATGAAGATGAGCTTATCGAGGTGAGCATTTTTGAGCTGATTGAAGCGTTCCATAAACTTGTTTCGCGAATCGATAAAAAAGAACTTATGGAAATTGATATGGAAAAGCTTTCAGTTACTGATATAATAAATGAAATCATGGACAGACTCTCTCTGGAAAAAAATCTGACCTTTGATGAATTTCTAGGGGAGATAAAATCGCGTCGCCGCATAGTTTATACTTTTCTGGCGCTGCTGGAATTGATTAAGCTGCGCATGATCAAGGCTTACCAGGCGTCGGCTTTTGGAGTAATCCGGATATTTCCGGCTGTGGAGTAAAATAAATGGATAACATGAAAGCAATCATAGAGGCGCTGATTTTAGCTTCTGAAGCGCCGTTGGGACTGGAAAAAATCTGCGCAGTTTTACCGGAAGTGGAAAAAGGTGAAGCGAGAAAAATTCTGGAAGAACTTATAGTTGAATATAACGAGCGCGCCGGCGGAATTTGCCTGCAGGAAGTCGCCGGAGGTTTTCAGTTTCGCACGCGCCCTGAATGGAGTCAGTGGATAAAAAAACTTAAAGGCACAAAGCCTCCTTCTTTGTCCGCGTCCGCTTTGGAAACACTGGCTATTGTCGCTTACCGTCAGCCGCTTGTGAAATCTGAAATTGAAAGCATCCGCGGCGTGGACGCGGGGCACGCGCTTAAGGTATTGTTGGAAAAGAAATTACTGCGCATTGTCGGGCGTAAAGACGTGCCCGGTAAGCCAATAATTTACGGCACCACAAAAAAATTTCTGGAAGTGTTTAATCTTAAAGATCTCTCTGAACTGCCCACTCTGCGCGAGCTGAAAGAGCTCAATGAACCCGCCGAAAATCTTGCGCCTGTGGAAGCGGATGAAGAAGCGGAAACGGATGACGTATCGAAACCGGACGCGGCGCGCCAAACGGAAACGGATTCTGACTCTGACGCGGACACTGAAGTAAAGACAGAAGCGCACGAAGACATGAATGTGGACGCGGAAACAAGAGAGGAATCAGCGGACGATGACGCCGAAATAAACGCGCGAGAGAAAAAAGATTTGGAAACGGAAAATAACGCGAACACGGAAGCAAAAATAGAAACGCCAGCTGACGGCAGCTTGAAAACGGAAGAAAAAACAGAAACAGAAGCGGACGCCGGCGGCGATAAACCAACCGACGAAATATCCGGTTAATGAAAGAACGTCTGCAAAAAATTATTTCCGCGGCGGGCATCGCGTCACGGCGC
>JAFGKC010000192.1 GCA_016928765.1 Syntrophaceae bacterium | reverse complement strand
GTTGACGATGGTGAATTGGTCAGTCTGGTTGGCCCCAACGGCGCCGGAAAATCTACCCTGCTCAGAACAATCACGGGGCTGGTGGCTTGGGAAAAAGAACTGACAAAAAGATCGACGCATGGTGAAATTAGGCTGGAAGGAACAATAACCTTTAACGGTGAACGCATTGACAAAGTGCCTGCGCATGAAATCGTCAGAAGGGGTTTAATTCTTGCTCCTGAAAGAAGAAGGCCGTTCAAGGAAATGACGGTTATCGATAATCTGATGGTCGGCGCTTATCTGATAAAGGACAAAGCCAATATTGAAGAAAACCTGGAAAAAGTTTATCAGCTGTTTCCGGTGCTGAAAGACAGATCTCATCAGGTTTCCGGAACTCTTTCCGGCGGCGAGCAGCAGATGCTGGCAGTGGGCAGAGCCCTGATGTCCAATCCAAAACTGCTGTGCATTGACGAACCGTCAACCGGTCTCGCGCCGATGCTGCGCACGGAAGTTTTTCAAAGAATCAAAGAAATCAGCAGTTTAGGCATTACCGTTTTGCTTGTGGAGCAGGAAGTAACAACCGTTTTCAAAATGGCTACGCGTAATTATGTTCTTTCCGCCGGTAAAATTATTGCCGAAGGCAAAGGAGATAAGTTGTTGGAAAACGAATTGCTGCGCAAAACGTATCTAGGCATGTAAAATCTGGCGGAAGTCAGTTTAATTAGTTTTATAAGTGTCATTTCCATAGAAAAAGGAAATGACACTTTTTTTTGGTATTTGCGGATATTTATTTTTCTTCCCAGAAATATTTTATAGGTGTATGATTATTTCAAGTTGATTTTTTCTAAAATTTAATCATTTATTTATGACGCATGGAAAATATATCTGAAAATTCAAAAGTAGCCAAAGCGGCTGGCGTTGTCGGTGCGGCGACGATGGTAAGCCGTATTTTCGGCGTGATTCGAGACATGGTCATCGCTGGTCTATTCGGCGCTAACTGGATAACTGACGCCTTTTGGATTGCTTTTCGTATTCCCAATATGCTTAGGCGCTTACTGGGAGAAGGTTCTCTGACTATCTCTTTTGTTCCTGTTTTTACGGACTATCTGCAGAATAAAACAAGGCAGGAGTCCCTCGATCTGGCCTCCAGCGCTTTTACGCTTCTTTCCATTATTCTTGTTGTTATTTCCATTCTGGGGATTATCTTTTCTCCCGTGATCATCACATTAAGTGCCTGGGGGTTTGTGGGGAATCCCGAGCAATTTGAGTTGGCGGTATTTCTCAACAGGATAATGTTTCCATATATCTTTTTTATTGCCCTGGTCGCTTTATGTATGGGTATATTAAATTCGTTACGTCATTTTGCAGCGCCCGCTCTGTCTCCGGTTATGCTGAACATTGCCATGATTGCGGCGGCACTGTTATTGCGCGATGTCTTTTCTCTCCCGATTACCGCGTTAGCCGTTGGTGTATTAATTGGCGGCGTTTTGCAGCTAGCGATGCAGTTGCCTGTCTTGCTGAAATATGGGATTAAATTTAAATTTAAAATAAACTTACAGCATCCCGGATTAAAACAAATCGGGATGCTTATGCTTCCCGCGATTTTCAGCGCGGGAGTGGGAACCATCAATGTTCTTATTACCGGAATGATTTTAGCATCGATGCTTCCGAGCGGTTCTGTCACCTATCTTTTTTATGCCGACCGGATTATGGAGCTGCCTTTGGGAATTTTTGCAATTGCTATCGGAACGGCGGCTTTGCCCAGCTTTTCGAAATGCGTCGCCGAAGGTAACATGGATGAACTGAAGAATAATATTTCCTATTCTCTCCGGATTATGCTTTTTTTAACGATTCCGGCAATGGTCGCTCTCATGTACCTTAATATACCGATTATTTCAGTTTTGTTTCAGAGAGGTTCTTTTGACGCGCGCGCGGCAACGTTAACCGGCCAGGCTCTTTTTTGCTACACGATTGGCCTTTGGGCATTTTCTGTTCTCCGTGTTTTTATTTCTTCCTTTTTTGCTCTTAAAGATTCGAAATGGCCTCTAAAAGCTGCTGTAATAACCCTGATTGTCAACGTAGTGGTAAGCGTTGTGCTTATGTTTCCCTTAAAGCATAACGGCATTGCGCTCGGTCTGTCAATTTCATCAATTGTTCAGGTAATGATTTTGGCAATTGTCTTAA
This sequence comes from Syntrophaceae bacterium, assembly GCA_016928765.1. Taxonomy (GTDB): domain Bacteria; phylum Desulfobacterota; class Syntrophia; order Syntrophales; family Smithellaceae; genus UBA4810. Next base: position 1,757 of record JAFGKC010000192.1, on the reverse strand, counting down.
AAAGAAAAATCGGCGTATTTTTAGATCGCATTTTTTATTTATCATTATTCAAAATAATCTTTTCCTCGGTGGTTATGTTGGCAGCGTTGATCATGACAGATGTCTTTTTGCCCTGGGATATAAGTGCCAAATTTGAATTAAAAATTGCATATCTCATCATTTCCGTTATTGCCGGCGCGATGACATTTTTTGTTTCATCATATATTTTAAAAAGCCCCGAGATTTACTCGCTGATCAATTTGCTAAAAAAGCGGTTTACTCATTCAACGAATTGATATCGTGGACAAATTTATTGACTTCACTTACCCAAAATGTTAATTCACCACGTTATTTCAAAATATTTAAGAAGCGTACTGCGGTAAATAAATGCTTGATATCAAGTACTTAAGACAAAATCTGGATCTGGTGCGAAAGAAGTTACGCCAACGCGGGCAGGCGATAGACTTGGACCGATTTCTCGCGCTGGATAAACAAAGAAGAGACATTTTGCTTTCTGTTGAAACTTTGCGCAATGAACGGAACGACGCTTCAAAGGAAATTGGCAAATTAAAAAAAGAAAAGAAAGACGCGTCGTCATTAATCAGCAAAATGAGCGATGTTTCGGAGAAGATTAAACAGCTTGATGATAATTTAAAAACAGTAGAAGACGACCTTAATAATTTTTTACTTCTGGTGCCGAACATTCAGCATGAATCGGTACCGGCGGGGAATGGAGAAAATGAAAATGTCGTTATCCGCCTTGGCGGAGAAAAACCTGTTTTTAAGTTTGAACCGAAGGAGCATTGGGATATTGGTGAAAGCCTGAATATATTGGATTTCGGCCGCGGAGCAAAAATAGCGGGAGCTCGCTTTACATTGTATAGAGGTTTGGCCGCGGCGCTAGAAAGAGCGCTTATTAATTTTATGCTTGATTTGCATGTCGGCGAGCACGGATACACTGAAGTGCTGACACCTTTTATGGTTAACCGTGAGAGCATGACCGGCACGGGGCAGTTGCCGAAATTTGCCGAAGATCTTTTTAAGATAGAAGGAATGGATTATTTTTTGATACCGACCGCGGAAGTTCCGGTGACCAATATTTTCCGTGATGAAATACTGGACGAAAGCCAGTTGCCTGTTTATTTTGTGGCTTATTCGCCGTGTTTCCGCTCTGAAGCGGGTTCCTATGGAAAAGATACGCGCGGATTAATCAGGCAGCATCAGTTCAATAAAGTGGAGATGGTGAAATTCACCAGGCCGGAAGATTCATACGATGAATTGGAGAAGCTAACGGCAAACGCCGAGGAAGTTTTAAGCAGGTTGGGTATCCACTATCGAACAGTTTGCTTATGCGCTGGTGATTTGGGTTTTTCCTCGGCTAAAACATATGATGTTGAAGCATGGATGCCCGGGCAAAATGTGTATCGGGAAATCTCATCGTGCAGCAATTTTGAAGATTTTCAGGCACGCCGCGCCGCTATCCGCTTCCGGCGGGAGGAAAACGGGAAAATTGAGTTTGTGCACACATTGAACGGCTCCGGCCTCGCGGTTGGCCGAACTGTGGTGGCAATTTTAGAAAATTACCAGCAGGCGGATGGAAGCGTTATTATACCGGAAGCGCTGCGCCCCTACATGAGAGGCGCTGATAAAATATCGATGTAATAAATTGGTAAGTGTTCTTTTTTGCAAATAGAAACTGAAGGAGGGATGGCCGAGAGGTCGAAGGCGGCGGTCTTGAAAACCGTTGGACGAAAGTCTCGCGGGTTCGAATCCTGCTC
>JAFGKC010000191.1 GCA_016928765.1 Syntrophaceae bacterium | reverse complement strand
TTTCTGTGGTCACAATGCAAGGTTGTGTGTATTCCGTTAGGTTTAATTTGGGGTCATCACCGAAACACATAGCGGCCACATCCCAGCGCAACGTATCCGCCGCTTCTTCGTAAGCCTGACGGCTTACCGGAATTTCATCATAAAAGTCTTTTCCCATGCCGGGCCTCTGCGAGCCCTGCCCCGGGAAAACAACAGCTATTTTATTAGAATCTGCCATTTTACCTCACGTAATTTACAAAGATAGCTGACGTTTATCACAAGACAATCTAAATACAAAGTTAAGATATTAAATCAGACTTAGCATATTTTATGCCATAGTCGGGGGTTGCGGACTAAATCAAATCGTATTGTTTTTATTGCTTTTTTATGTAAATTATTTGCTGTGATTCCTTAGAATATCCTGTTAAGTGTGTAAAGCATTACGCAGTGCGAAATGTAATTCACCGGCTGCAGAACCGGGTTACTGTTCGTAACTTTCAAAATAAATAAGTTTTTCAACATATTATGACCAAAAGATAGCTTCCATTTATTATTGTAGAATTTGATTAAAAATATTGATAAACATGCCCTGATTGGAAAATGATGAAAATAAAATAATCTCATTTGCTTACTTGGCAAAAATCGGCTGAAAGATAGAATTTTTTTATCATGGATATATTTACTCTGGCAGGAACAAGTTTTATCATTTGTCTCTCCCTTATCCTTACCGGCAAGAAAGACAAATTACACATGTCCTTTGCGGGACTGTGCGCCGCTGCTTTCATTTTTTCAACTTCTGCGTTTCTCCGCGGACTTTTCGACACAACACTTTTGATGATTATAGAGAATTTGGCGCTTTTAGCCATCGCATCTCTGGCGCTTAGGTTTTTTCGCCACCTGACCAGAAAGAAATCTTTTATCTCACAGAGTATAGTAATAATCTTTTTTTTAATAAGCTTGGGCGGCATTTTTTTACTTCTAACAAAATTATCCCAATGGCCGCAAATAAAGCTTGCCATAGCAGCATATCTTCTGGCAATTTTGATCTTCTGTTATATCTCTTTATTTAATCACGTGAAAAAATTACCCCCGAGCACGGAAAAAAAGCGATTAATTTATTTGCTTATCGCCTGCCCTATCGCTCTTGTATTATGCAGTTTCGATCTTTTGAGTTATTTAGGATACTCTTTCCCTCACGTATCCGGGATGGTAGTTTCCGCACTTCTTTATCTTATCCTGCTTATTATCGCTTATCCGCAACTCAATGAACTGCACGATTTTTTCGCGCGCGCCCTGGTTATCTTTATCAGCACGATTGTGGGCGCGCTGATATTTTATTTTGTCGCGTTATTTTTCAGCGCCAGCACACCTTCTTTTACCAGTGTAATCATGGCTTCTTTTTTGATTGTCATTTCCCTGACACCGCTGAAAATGATATTGAAAAAAGCTTTTAGCTTCTTCTATCCCGAAAGCAAAGATGTTTTTACTTCTCTTTACGAATTTGATGAAAAATTGGAAAAAGAAAAAGCTTTCATGCTCGCGGAGATGGCTCCGGTAATCGCGCATGAAATCCGCAACCCCCTGGGCTCGATTAAGGGCGCCGCGCAATATTTAAAGTCTGAAGCTGTTTCGGAAGAACAAAAAAATCTGCTGGACATAATAATCGAAGAGTCAAACAGACTCAACGCGGCGGTGCATCAGTTTTTGGATTATGCCCGGCCTTATCAACTCAAGCTGAAAGCGCAAAATATAAATGTCGTTATTCAAAGAGCGATTTCGATCATCGCCGCGAACGAGCTCGCCGAAAATATTAATATTGTTCGGGAGCTGAATCATAATCTACCTGAAGTGGAAATAGATGAACAGCAATTCTTGCAGGTCATTTTAAACATTGCCCTCAACGCGATTGAAGCAATGCCGCAGGGCGGTACCCTGACCTTCCGCACTTCCAACATTGACACAGGATCGGAAGGCGCCATCAGCATCACTATACGCGACACTGGTCCGGGAATAAGCGCGGAAGAAATAAAAAATATATTCAAACCTTTTTATACAACAAAAAAAAGGGGCGCGGGATTGGGCCTGGCCATTTGCCAAAAAATCATCAAGGAACACGGCGGACTTATTCGGGTCAAATCAATTCCTGGACAAGGAACCGTGTTCTTTATAAAGCTTATCACCGTTAACTGAGAATATTAACAATCCGGCTTGATTTAAACTGAAAGACATAATAATTGTTAGTTATGAATAAAGTATTAATCGTTGATGATGAATTGAATATGCGCCTGGTTCTGGCGGCGATGCTGAAAAAGGAAGGCTATGAGGTGTCTTCCGCCGCGGACGGATCTGAAGCGCTGGCTATTCTGAAATCAGGCGGGATTGACGCGGTAATATCTGATCTGAAAATGCCGAATATCGACGGCATGGAACTGCTGGAACACATAAGCGATAAATACCCGGAAGTGCCGGTGGTCATGATTACCGCCCATGGAACTGTGGCCACTGCCGTGGAAGCGCTGAAAAAAGGCGCGCTGGATTACATAACCAAACCGTTTGATATCGATGAATTGAAAAATGTTATTTCCAAAGCGATAAAAACGCGCGTGTTGAAAGAAAGCGAACTTTTTATTCCGCCTGAGGAAATAGAACGCGGCGGCATTATCGGCACAAGCAAAAACATGCAGGATATTTTTGACTCCATCAAACGCGTGGCTCCCACAACGACAACAATTCTTATCAACGGAGAGACCGGAACAGGAAAAGAGCTCGTGGCGGACGCTATTCATTTTAATTCTCCCCGCAAAAAAAATCCGCTGATTAAAATAAACTGCGCGGCTATCGCCGAAACATTGATAGAAAGTGAACTTTTCGGATACGAAAAAGGAGCTTATACCGGAGCGGCCGTAACCAAACCGGGAAAATTCGAGCTGGCGCATAAAGGAACTCTCTTTCTTGACGAGGTCAGCGAAATCCCCCGCGATATGCAGGTGAAGCTTCTGCGCGTCCTTCAGGAACAGGAATTCGAACGCGTCGGCGGACTACGCAC
>JAFGKC010000190.1 GCA_016928765.1 Syntrophaceae bacterium | reverse complement strand
CGAGCCGATTCTTTCCGGAATATTTTCCAACGAAGGAATTAAGGCGCTCGACCGCTTCATGATTGATCAGGATTTTATGGTTAAATACAAGCTTTCTTTTAAGCCGGCGAAAAATCCTCCGGCCGGAACTCCCAAAAGAGATAATTATGTAATTCGTGTTTATGAATATCCGGCGGAATGGGAAAGTTTGTCCAAAGAAGAAGTTCAGTTTCGTCTCATGATGGTTCAACTGCAATTACGTCAGATGGGAGAGCAAGACGAGTCGATGCTGATTTTCAGTTTCTGGCCGGATGTGATTATGATCAAAGAAGTGGGTGATCCATTAGCCGTAGCACAGTATCTGGGATTGGATCGTAAAGAGCTTATGGCGCGCACAATACTTAGTCAGGGAAGGCAAAATACAAATTACGCGATTAATATTTATGCCTGTCATCCTTTCTTTATTCAGGGGATGTCCACGATGACTAACGGCGAAAATACAGCTTTTGTGCCGATACGTGAATTTCTCGCTTCCCGTAATTTTCCTGGTTACGTTGGGTATCAATCGGACTCGGAAGTGTTCACGCATATTCTGCACTATATGCGAAATCATTTGGGGTTGGGCATGGAAATGTATAAGCATGTTATCACACCGCTTAAGGATGAGGAACTGGAACAGCATCCGAACGGCCTTTGGCTGAAAAAATTAAAACAAAGCTGCCGTCCCTTGATTATCGATGGACCCAACTGTGTTATTGGATGCCTGCCGGATAAATCGATGTTCATGGTGCAGGATTCCAAAAAGCTGCGGCCCGGTGTTGTGGGGGGGCGTCCCGGTATCTTTGCTTTTTCTTCGGAAATGTGCGGCTTGGACGCGGCCATTCCCGAGCGTGATATCAACCTTGATTTTCAGCCCATGAAGTATGAAACAATTTTAGTTCGTCAGGAGCGTCAGGAGATAGAAAAATGGAATCAATGGGATGCACTAACCCATCTACATTAAGCATTAAAGATTTGCCCTGGCAGATCCACTGGAGCAAGGAGAGATGCACTCTTTGCGGTAATTGCACCACTGTATGCCCTGTACGGGCTATTGAACTGGGCGTGCACCGCAAACGCGTTTTGCAGGTCCCTATTGGCCTTGAAGAAAAAGCAACAAATTTATTTTCCGTCTATCATGGCATTAATCAGCGAACGGATGCCGCGCACGCTTGTGTCGGATGCGGCATGTGCACTTTGGTTTGTCCCAATGGCGCAATTATACCAATGCGTGGTGACGAAATTGATAAACTACGTTTTCACGTCAATGAAGGCGGCGAACCGCGCCGGCGCGGCGGCAGGCGCAATTCTCCGGATAGCGTTCTGGATAAAATAAAATTTGTCCGCATTTCCATGTTGACAGACCCGGCGCTGGACGCGGGGCGTCACGAATTCGAGTTGCGTACTCTTCTGGGCAGAGTGCTGCCGCCAGAAGAAATGCTCAGAGTAAGCGGTGAAGAAGGATGGATGCCGCCGGTGCGCGAAATCTATCCGCTTATTATCGGCAGCATGTCATTTGGCGCCTTGTCTCCCAACATGTGGGAAGGCCTGCAGATGGGTGTGGCCTATCTCAATGAAGAACTGGGAATGCCGGTGCGCATTTGTACCGGTGAAGGTGGTTGTCCTCCGCGGCTTTTGAAATCGCGTTTTTTGAAATACGTGATTTTACAGATTGCCAGCGGTTATTTCGGCTGGGATGAAATCATTCATAATTTGCCGCAGATGAAGGAAGATCCCTGCGCCATTGAAATCAAATACGGCCAGGGAGCCAAGCCCGGGGACGGTGGATTACTGATGTGGTACAAAGTCAATAAGCTGATTGCGGCGATACGCGGTGTACCGCAGGGCGTGAACTTGCCCAGCCCGCCCACGCATCAAACTAAGTATTCGATTGAGGAAGCAGTAGCCAAAATGATTCAGTCCATGTCGATGGCCTGGGGCTTCCGCGTGCCGGTATATCCAAAAATATCGGCAACGAGCACGTCGCTGGCTGTTCTCAATAATTTGACCAGAAATCCTTACGCCGCTGGTTTGGCCATTGACGGCGAAGACGGTGGCACTGGTGCCGCCTATAACGTATCTATGGATCACATGGGACATCCCATCGCCAGCAATCTGCGCGATGCTTATTTGAATCTGGTGAAACTGGGCAAGCAAAACGAAATCCCTCTTTTTGCGGGTGGAGGTATCGGTAAAAACGGCAATTTGGCCGCTAATGCCGCCGCGCTGATTATGCTAGGGGCCAGCGGTGTGCAGATAGGTAAATATATTATGCAGGCGGCCGCCGGCTGCCTTGGTTCGGAAAGTGATCGGTGCAATATTTGTAACATCGGACTTTGTCCCAAAGGTATCACCTCGCAGGACGCGCGTCTGGACCGCCGGCTAGATCCGGAAAAAGTAGCCCAGCGTGTTGTCGATGTTTATTTGGGTTTTGATACGGAGCTAAAGAAAATATTTGCTCCGCTGGGACGTTCCACTTCTTTGCCGATAGGCATGTCCGATGCTTTGGGAATAGCTGATGCCAATGCCGCGGAAAGATTGAATATAAAATATGTCCTGTAATATAAGAAACAGATAATAATTATGGCGAAAAAAGAGTCGATGAAAATAACGGGGTTGGAAAACGATGTTCGTGTGGAATCGCGGATTTTGGAGGAACGTATCCAAAAGGCGGTAGCGGAAGGTTTTAAGCAGATTGAAGTTACCGCTTATGGTCAGCACGGCATTGGCGGACGACTTTGGCGCGCGGGCCACGAACAAATTACAGTCAACGTGTTGGGCACATCCGGTCAGCGCCTTGGCTCCATGGGTTTTGCCAATACTGTGGTTGAAGCATTCGGCCCAGCTTCCGATGATGTCGGCTGGCTTAATGCCGGTGCGCAAATTATCGTTCATGGTAATGCTTCTAATGGTGTTGCCAATGCCATGGCTCAGGGGAAAGTCTATATCGGCGGCGATATCGGCGCGCGCGGTATGACCATGACTAAGCATAATCCTCGTTTTGAGCCACCCGAGCTTTGGGTTTTTGGCAAGGCCGGTGATTCATTCGCTGAATTCATGGCTGGCGGTATTGCCGTTGTATGCGGTGTCGGCGCGGAAAAAGAAAAAGATGTTTTAGGTTATCGCCCCTGTGTCGGCATGGTCGGAGGAAAAATATATTTCCGCGGTAAGCAAAGTTCCTATAGCCTGCTTGACGCGAAACTGATTACTGAATTGCCTACTGAAGAATGGGCGTGGCTAAAAGCCAATCTGAAAAAATTTTTACAGGCGATCGGCAAACAATATTTATTCGGCGAGCTTTCCGGCAAGCGGTCCGATTGGCAGATTTTAATTGCTCTCAAACCTTATGAAAAAAACGGCCGCAAGCTTCGCCCGATGTCCGCTTACAAACTCGATGCCTGGGATAAAGAACTCGGCGCCGGAGGACTGATCGGTGATTTATCCAGCGAAGACCGTTCGCCCATAGGTATGATTACTACCGGTGAGCTGCGCCGTTTTGTTCCGGTCTGGGAAAATGAAAAATATTTGCCGCCCTGTCAGGCGCACTGTCCGACAGGTATTCCCGTCCGTAAGAGATGGGAGCTAATACGTAAGGGCAAGGTAGATGAGGCAGTTAGCCTGGTTTTGCAATACTCTCCTTTTGCCGCCACGGTCTGCGGATACCTCTGCCCCAATCTATGCATGCAGAATTGTTCGCGCCATCTGGTCAATTTGCCTGCCGTGGATATTCGCGTTTTGGGTAAAGCATCGCTGGAAGCTCAGGAGCCAAAACGTGAATCGGCTACCGGTAGAAAAATAGCTATTATCGGCGGTGGAGCGGCGGGTCTTTCTGTGGCCTGGCAGTTGTGGCTGGCCGGCCATGAGCCGGTGATTTTTGAAAGGAGAAAACAACTGGGAGGGAAAATCGCCGAAACTATTCCGAAAAGCAGAATTCCCGATGATGTCTTCGCGCATGAAATCGCCAGACTGGCAAAAAATATCAGGCACATTCATTTAGAGTCGCCTCTGACTAAAGATAAATTTAAGAAGCTGAAAAATGATTATGATTTTATAGTTATTGCCACGGGAGCGACAAAACCGCGCAAGCTTCCACTGGAGGGTATAGAAAGAGCGGTGACTGCGCTGGATTTTTTAAAGGAAAGCAAGCAAGATAGCGCGAAAGTGGGAGAGAAAGTGGTTATCATTGGTGCGGGCAATGTCGGTTGCGATGCCGCTGCGGAAGCCTCTAGGCTGGGCGCTAAAAGTGTTACATTGATTGATGTTCAGCAACCGGCTTCTTTCGGCCCCGAAAGACGCAGTGCGGAAGCGGCAGGAGCAAAATTTCTTTGGCCGCGTTTTGCTAAAGTTATAAAAAGAACAGGTGTTGAACTGGCCGATGGCGAGATGATTCCCGCGGACACGGTAATTATCGCGGTAGGTGATATTCCGGATTTATCGTTTTTGCCCGAGAGCATAAAAACGGAAAAAGAATTTATTGTTGTTGACGATAAATATCAAACTAGTGATGACCAAATTTACGCTATTGGCGACACGGTCAGGCCTGGTCTGCTTACTGAGGCAATCGGCGCGGGTCGTGTTGCCGCTTCAACCATTGACGGTAAATTAAAAGGAATATTTGAAACATATGACAAGCTTCCGGTAATTGATTTTACGAGAGTAAAAACTCAATATTTTGATGGACGCGAAAATAATGTTTCCGATATAAAATCTTGCGCCGCGCAGTGCGCTTCCTGCGGCGCGTGCCGCGATTGCGGGTTATGTGAAACTATTTGCCCGCAGCAAGCTATTTCGCGAAGAGCACTTGGCGAAGAAGCCTACGAATATGTTGTTGAAGCGGAGCTTTGCATCGGCTGCGGTTTTTGCGCCGGGGCCTGCCCTACCGGCGTTTGGTATATGGTGGAAAATACACCTTTAGAATAAAAATTTTATATGAGGATGGTATAATTATGAAAAAGACGAATTTAACAATTGCTGCAGAAAGACAATACTCAATCGAAAAAGAAAAATTTGTTCCCGTCTCGCAGTATTTCGGTGAAGATACCTTCAGCCATAAGGTGATGAAGGAGAAACTGCCCAAGGATGTTTTCAAAAAGATCATGGACGCGATTAATGAAGATACTCCTTTGGATGCCGAAACAGCCAATGTTGTGGCGCATGCTATTAAAGAGTGGGCTCTGGAAAAAGGTGCCACACATTTTGCTCATTGGTTTCAGCCCATGACCGGAATCACCGCGGAAAAGCATGATGCATTTGTTGATCCGGTGTCCCCGGGTCAGGTGATTGAAAGATTTTCCGGAAAGCAACTTGTTCAGGGAGAGCCTGACGCGTCAAGTTTTCCTTCCGGAGGAATTCGCGCCACCTTTGAAGCTCGCGGTTACACCGCCTGGGATATGTCTTCACCCGCCTTCATTAAACGAAACGGTATTTCCACGACGCTTTGTATTCCGACGGTCTTCATTTCTTACACCGGACAGGCCCTCGACAAAAAGACGCCGCTACTGCGCTCTATTCGCGCGTTAAATAAAAGCGCAACGGCGATGCTGAAGCTTTTGGGTGTCAAAAATGTAAAGAAAGTGTATTCGAATTTGGGTCCCGAACAGGAATACTTCCTTATCGATATGGATTATTATTATAAGCGTCAGGATTTGGTACTGGGCGGTAGAACGGTCGTTGGCGCTCCTCCCGCAAAAGGGCAAGAGCTAGAAGATCAGTATTTCGGCAGTATCAAAGAACGCATATCCTCGTTCATGCATGATGTTGAAGAAGAACTTTTCAAGCTCGGCATTCCGGCTAAAACGCGCCATAATGAGGTGGCACCCAGCCAGTATGAAATAGCACCGGTGTATGAAGAAGCTAATCTGGCCATTGATCACAATCAGCTGGTGATGGAAACGCTGCGTTCCGTGGCCAAGAAGCATTGTCTGGCAGCTCTGCTGAATGAGAAGCCATTTGCCAAAATCAACGGTTCGGGAAAACACGTAAACTGGTCAATGTCCGACAATAACGGCAATAACCTGCTCAACCCCGGCTCCACGCCGCAGGACAGTATCCAGTTTTTGGTATTTCTGATTGCGACAGTCCGTGCTGTGTATAAGCATGCGGACATTCTGCGCGCGTCGGTTGCATCCTACGGCAATGATCACCGTCTGGGCGCCAATGAAGCTCCGCCCGCAATCATTTCGGTTTTTCTTGGTGATCAGTTGACACAAATTCTGGAGAATATCGAAAAAGGCACGGTGAACAAGGCAACTAATGCGGAAATTATTGATTTGGGAATTTCTTCTTTGTATCAGGTCAGCAAAGACAATACCGACCGCAACCGTACTTCACCATTTGCTTTTACCGGAAATAAATTTGAATTCCGCGCGGTTGGTTCTTCTCAGTCTATTTCCACGCAGATTATCGCTCTCAATACAATTGTCGCGGAAAGCATTGACGAGTTGGCACAAAAAATTAAAGCCAAGGGATCGGATAATATCAACAAATCTGTGTTCGAAGTTTTGAAAGAAGAAATCAAAGATATTAAGCCTGTTCTTTTCAACGGCGATAATTACAGCAAAGCATGGGAAGAAGAGGCGGCTAAAAGAGGTTTACCTAACGAAAAAACAACTCCCGCCGCGCTCAAAGCGTTGGTTACTGAAAAAGCGCTGAGCCTTTTTGAGAAATACGAAGTGCTTTCCCGGGTGGAGTTGAAGTCACGCCAGCTGATTCATCTCGAACGCTACATGAAGGATATGGAAATTGAAGTCAAATGCCTCAACAATATCTGCATGAATCAGATAATTCCGGCGGCCGTCAGTTATCAAAAGAGACTGGCCGGTGCGATTAATGCTACCAAAGAAGCGCTCGGCAGCGCGGCGGTTGTTTCTTCTCAGATAGAATTATTAAAAAGAGTCACGGAACTTATTAATAATATCTACGCTACCGATAAAGATATTCTGGCTAAGGTGGAGGCAGCATGCTCCATACATGACGAGCAGAAAAAAGCGGAGATGTTAAGCTCCAAAGTCAAGCCAAAGATGGATGAACTGCGCGAATACGTGGATGCCTTGGAAGGACTGGTTGATGACGAAATCTGGCCTATGCCGAAATTCTGGGAGATGCTCTTTATCAACTAATAATTATGGAAAACAGGTGGCTGCATTGTGCCGCCACCTGCATCCTCAATGGTTGACTCAACGAAAAAAACAAGATAGAAACGCCTGCCATGTAATGGCAGTTAGTTCTGATAGGTTCATGTCTGGCAATTCCTTGTATATTGTTGGAGAGAAGAAAGACCCATGCCTCTTTTAAGAAAAGATCGTAAGGCTCTTCTGGTTTTGGAAGACGCGAGCGTTTTTGAAGGCGTTGCTTTCGCGGGAGAAGGCGAAACCCTGGGAGAGGTTGTTTTTAACACCGGCATGACCGGCTATCAGGAAGTTATTACTGATCCATCCTACAAAGGACAGATTGTTACAATGACCTATCCGCTGGTGGGCAATTACGGTATCAACGAAGAGGATATGGAATCGGCGGGAGTTCACCTGGAAGGTTTTATTGTCAAGGAATATCAGTCCAATCCCAGTAACTGGCGAATGACTAAAAAACTCAAGGTTTTTCTGGAAGAAGCGGACAAAATCGGCATGGAAGGGATCGACACGCGCGCTCTCACGCGGCGCTTGCGGCTTTCCGGTTCCATGAAAGGGATTATTTCTACAACATCCAGTGATGTTCCCGAACTACTGGAAAAAGTGAAGGCTTATCCGGGACTGGTCGGCCGCGACCTGGTGCGCGAAGTTTCCTGCAGGGTGCCTTTCTTATGGAAAAACGGCGCGCCTTCTAAAAGTAAAATACCTGGAAACCCAACTAAAAAACTGCGCGTGGTTGTCTTGGATTGCGGTGTTAAATACAACATTTTAAGACTTCTGGAAAAAAGCGGTTGCGAGGTTATTGTCGCTCCGGCTTGTACCGCCGGTGGCGAAATTCTTTCTTATAAACCCGACGGCGTACTGCTTTCCAACGGTCCGGGCGATCCGGCGGCGCTTCCTTATATTGTTGACGCCGCCCGTGAAGTTTTAGGCAAAAAAACTGTATTCGGCATTTGTCTGGGTCATCAGATTATCGGCCAGGCCGTGGGTGGTTACACTGAAAAATTGAAATTCGGCCATCATGGCATCAATCAGCCGGTTAAGAATCTGGAAACGGGCCGGGTGGAAATTACTTCTCAGAATCACGGCTTTGTGGTCGTTCCTGAATCGATAGAAAAAAAAGCCAGGAAATCTTTTACTAATTTAAACGACGCGACCTCTGAGGGTATGAAACTGCCTACTGCCATGAGCGTGCAGTATCATCCTGAGGCAGCACCAGGGCCCCACGATGCAGAATATCTCTTTGACGATTTTGTCGCTATGATGAAAAAACAAAAGGGGAAGACCAAGTGATTCTCATTATTGATTTCGGTTCACAGTATAATCAACTTATCGCCCGGCGTGTGCGCGAAAGACATGTCTATTGCGAAATCGAACCTCCCGGCATTAGCATTGATGCTGTAAAAGCGCTCGCACCGGAGGGCATCATCTTATCAGGAGGACCGGCCAGTATTTATTCGAAAGGCGCGCCGAGGGTAAATAAGGGAATTTTTGAGCTTGGCATTCCTATCCTTGGTATCTGTTACGGCCTGCAATACATGGTGGATTCTTTGGGCGGCAAGGTAATTGGTTCGAAGAAAAGAGAATATGGTTTTGCCGAGCTGAATATTAATAATCAAACGGGTATTTTCGCAGGCGTCTCTCCAAAAACACAATGTTGGATGAGTCATGGCGATTCAATCGGTGAATTGCCTGAAGGATTTGTTGCCACGGCCTCCACGGATAACACACTGGTTGCGGCGGCCCAGAACGCACCTCGGCGTTTTTACGGTTTGCAGTTTCATCCGGAAGTGGCGCATACCAAAGAAGGAAAGAAAATTCTTGCCAATTTTCTTTTTGATGTCTGCCGCTGCGAAAAATCATGGTCGATGAAATCATTTATCGAACACGCGGTCGATGACATCCGGGCTCAGGTTGGAAAAGAAAAAGTAATTCTGGGGCTTTCCGGTGGTGTGGATTCATCCGTGGCGGCGGTGCTTTTAAACAAAGCCATAGGCCATCAACTCACCTGCGTTTTTGTGGACAATGGCGTTTTGCGTGCGGGGGAAGCGGCTCGCGTGATAGAGATGTTTAAAAAAATTTTAAAAATTAATTTACGTTTTGCCCGCGCGGGAAAAATATTTTTAAATAAACTCAAAAGCGTGACTGATCCGGAAAGAAAGCGTAAAATTATCGGCCGTACGTTTATCGATATCTTCGACAAAGAAGCGCGTAAAATCAAAGGGGTTAAATTTCTAGCGCAGGGGACGCTTTATCCCGACTTGATTGAATCCCGCTCAGCCTTCGGGGGGCCTTCCGCGGTGATTAAATCGCATCATAATGTCGGAGGCCTGCCCAAAACGATGAAGCTCAAACTCATTGAGCCGCTCAAACATCTCTTTAAAGATGAAGTGCGTCTTCTGGGGAAAGAACTGGGCCTGCCCGATGACGTGATCTGGCGCCAGCCCTTTCCAGGGCCGGGTTTGGCTATACGCATTATAGGCGAAGTTACAGCACAGCGCCTGAATGTTCTGCGCAAAGCCGATACGATTCTCCTGGAAGAAATCCGCGCGGCAAATCTTTACTATGAACTGTGGCAGTCCTTCACTATTTTGCTGCCGCTCAAAAGCGTAGGCATTATGGGCGATCAGCGCACGTATGAAAATATAGTGGCTATCCGCGCCGTGACAAGCGATGACGCGATGACCGCCGACTGGGCTCGGTTGCCGCAGGAGCTTCTGGCGCGCGTATCCAACCGCATCATCAACGAAGTGCGCGGCATCAACCGCGTAGTTTATGATATCAGCTCCAAACCGCCCAGTACGATCGAATGGGAATAGTTAAAAAAATATTCAGACCTTTTGCGTCATTCCGGGCAAGCGCAGCGCGACCCGGAATCCAGAAATTAAAAACTGGATACCGGACTTCGCCGGTATGACAAAGGTGTGGATATAAAAATGAAGTATTTGCTTGGGTAAAAATTAAGTGCCGAAACGAAATGATATCAAAAAGATTCTGCTGATTGGTTCCGGACCGATTATTATCAGCCAGGCCTGTGAGTTCGATTATTCCGGCACGCAGGCCTGTAAAGCGTTGCGTGAAGAAAATTACAAAGTAGTGCTCATCAACTCGAATCCCGCGACAATCATGACTGATCCGGAAATGGCTGATAGGACGTACATTGAACCAATCACACCAGAAGCGGTAGAAAAGATTATTGCCCGTGAGCGACCAGACGCGCTTTTGCCGACGCTCGGCGGTCAGACGGGGCTAAACACCGCGGTGGCTGTGGCCGAAAACGGAGTGCTGAAAAAATACAACGTGGAAATGATCGGCGCGTCTCTGGAAGTGATTCATAAAGCCGAAGACCGCGAGAAATTCCGGCAGGCGATGGAAAAAATCGGCCTGCGCGTGCCGAAAAGCGGTTTTGCGCGCTCCATGGATGATGTTCAGAAAATTGCCGATGATATCGGCTTTCCCATTATTGTGCGCGCATCATTTACGCTGGGCGGCACCGGCAGCGGTGTGGCTTACAATCGCGAAGAACTTCTTGAAATAGCCAAAGCCGGTCTTGATGCCAGCATGATTTCAGAGGTTATGCTGGAAGAATCAGTTCTGGGCTGGAAGGAATACGAGTTGGAAGTAATGCGCGACAAAGCTGATAATGTCGTTATTATCTGCTCCATTGAAAATTTTGACGCAATGGGCGTGCACACCGGCGAGTCGATTACCGTTGCCCCGGCGCAAACTCTTACGGATAAAGAATATCAAATCATGAGGGATGCGGCGATCGCCATTATGCGCGGAATCGGTGTGGAAACAGGCGGTTCCAACGTGCAGTTCGCCATCCATCCAAAAACGGGTGAAATGATTGTTGTAGAAATGAATCCCCGTGTTTCACGTTCCTCGGCGCTGGCCTCCAAGGCTACCGGTTTTCCCATCGCCAAGATCGCCGCCAAGCTGGCTGTGGGCTATACTTTAGATGAAATCCCTAACGATATTACCCGCGAGACGATGGCGTCATTTGAACCAACTATCGATTATGTGGTAACAAAAATTCCGCGTTGGACCTTTGAAAAATTTCCAGATACGGAAGATTATCTTACAACTTCAATGAAATCTGTGGGTGAGACGATGTCCATCGGGCGCACTTTTAAAGAATCTTTGCAAAAAGCGATACGTTCCCTGGAAATCGGTCGTTTCGCTCTGGGACAATCTTTGCCGGACGAGGTGAAAGATAAAAAAGATTTTCTAAAAAGTAAACTCATCAAGCCCAATTCACTGCGGCTTTTTTATATTGCCGCGGCTATGCAAAACGGGATGTCGATTGATGAACTCTACTCATTAACAAAAATCGATCCCTGGTTCTTGCATCAGATGAAAGAGATTGTGGACGCAGAAGTGGAACTAAGAAGTTCAAAACCTTCTGCGGACCTTTTGCGTGCGGCCAAGCAAATGGGGTTTTCCGACCGCGCTTTGGGTACGCTCTGGAATAAAACTGAACTGGAAATTCGCCAATGGCGCGAGCGTGAAAAAATCATGCCGGTTTATAAATTAGTTGATACCTGCGCGGCTGAATTTGAGGCTTACACACCTTATTATTACTCCACGTACGAAACCGAAAACGAAGCCAGGCCATCGAGCAAAAAGAAAGTGGCCATCATCGGCGGCGGGCCAAACCGCATCGGGCAGGGAATTGAATTTGATTATTGCTGTGTCCATGCATCGTTTGCTTTGCGCGAAGAAGGAGTGGAAAGCATCATGATCAATTCCAATCCCGAAACGGTCAGCACGGATTATGACACATCCGACAAACTATTTTTTGAACCGGTAACGCTGGAAGATGTTTTGCATATTCTGCAGACGGAAAAACCCGAAGGGGTAATCGCGCAGTTTGGCGGGCAGACGCCTTTAAACCTGGCGCGAGGTTTGGAAGCAGCTGGTATAAAAATATTGGGAACATCTCCTGATGCCATTGACCGCGCGGAAAACCGTGACCGTTTTCAGGAAATTGTTCACAAACTGAATCTGAATCAGCCCGATAACGATACAGCCAGAGATGTAGAAAAAGCGCTCGCCGCCGCCCAGCGCATCGGCTATCCCGTGCTAGTTCGTCCTTCCTACGTTCTGGGCGGCCGCTCTATGGAAATAGTATATGACGCGGAAACGCTCAAAACATTTATGGCTAAAGCCTTGCTTGTTTCACCGGAGCACCCGGTGCTGATTGATAAATTTCTGGAAGACGCCGTAGAAATTGATGTGGATGCGATAAGCGATGGCCAGACTACCGTTGTGGCCGGCATCATGGAGCATATCGAAGAGGCGGGCATTCATTCCGGCGATTCCGCCTGCATTTTGCCGCCGCTCACTATTTCCGCGCCTCTTTTAGAATTGATTGAAAAACAGACGAAAATGCTGGCCGCCGAGCTTAACGTTGTCGGCCTGATGAATATTCAGTATGCCATTAAAGACGGCAAGCTCTACGTGCTTGAAGTTAATCCCCGCGCGTCACGCACCGTGCCTTTTGTCAGCAAGGCCATCGGTGTCCCGCTGGCGAAATTGGCAACGAAAGTTATGCTGGGCAAAACTTTGTCTGAACTTAACTTTACAAAAAGAATTATCCCCAAACACGTGTCAGTTAAGGAAGCGGTTTTCCCGTTCAACCGTTTTCCTGATGTGGATATTTTACTGGGGCCGGAAATGAAATCCACCGGCGAGGTTATGGGCATAGATCATTCTTTTGGGCTGGCCTTTGCTAAAGCGCAGATGGCGGCAGGATTCAAAATGCCAACCAAAGGCACTATCTTTATCAGTGTTCATGATTACCATAAGGATAAGATTGTGGCCGTGGCGAAGTCTTTTCAGAATATGGGCTTTAAAATTATTGCCACGAAAGGCACGGCCAAATACCTAAAAGAGAAAGGCATGGAAGCCGAGCTGGTTTTTAAAGTCAGCGAAGGTCGGCCGCATATTGTGGATTTCATTAAAAACGGCGATGTTCAGATGGTAATCAATACCAGTATTGGGCGTAAGTCTTCACAAGACGCGTTACATATCCGGAGGGGCGCTTTGATTTATAACATTCTTTATACCACGACCATCGCGGGCGCGCGCGCTCTGTGCGAGGCGGTTAAGGAATTAAAAAAAGAAGATTGGCAGGTTTGCCCACTGCAGGAGTATCATAAAAGGTGACAGGATCATTATTGATATAAAAAAACCTGTCATGCCGGACCCGATCCGGCATCCAGTTTTGGATTCCGGCTTTCGTAACCTGAAAGTAATCCATGATCGGAATGACGGACGAAGAAAGAATTTTATACAAGAGATTATTTATGAAATCATTATTTAAAGAGAAATCAGAAGAATCCAACTATCCCCGGGAAGAATGCGGCGTGTTCGCCATTCACGGCCATGAAGACGCCTCCCGCGTGACCTTCTTCGGCCTTTTTGCCTTACAACATCGCGGGCAGGAATCGGCAGGCATTGTCAGCTCTGACGGCTGTCAGGTGTTTGAACACAAAGGCATGGGGCTCGCCTCCGAAGTTTTCAAAGAACCTACTTTGCAAAAACTTCCCGGCAAACTTGCTATTGGGCATGTGCGTTATTCCACCACCGGTTCTTCCAACATTTCCAACGCCCAGCCTTTTTTAGTGCATTTCGGCGAGGAGTATTACGCGCTCGCTCACAACGGCAATATTCTCAACGCGCAGCAGTTGCGGCAGGAGCTCGAAGACAGCGGCTCGATTTTTCAATCTACGATGGACAGCGAAGTTATTATCCATTTGATGGCGCATCATTTGAAACAAGGCTTGGAAAAAGCTTTAACTGCCGCGCTTTCGCGCGTGGAAGGCGCTTATTGCCTGATCATGCTCACGCGCGATAAAATCATTGCGGCGCGCGATCCGCGCGGCTTCAGGCCGCTGGCTTTGGGAAAATTAAATGGTTCCTGGGTAATTGCCTCGGAGACCTGTGCCTTTGATTTGGTCGGCGCGCAGTATGTTCGCGATGTAGAACCGGGAGAAATAATAATCATCGATGCAAACGGTTTACAAAGCTTAAAGCCTTTTGCCAAAGTAAAACACTGCCATTGTATTTTTGAACTTATCTATTTTGCCCGCCCGGACAGCCAGATTTTCGGGCAGAATGTTTATTTATGCCGCAAGCGCCTTGGTCATGAACTGGCGCGTGAATACAAGCCGGATGTGGATATTGTGATGCCCTTTCCCGATTCCGGTGTTTACGCCGCCTTAGGCTACGCGGAAGAAAGCGGAATTACTTTTGAAATGGGTATGATCCGTAATCACTATGTAGGCCGTACTTTTATTCAGCCCACTCAGCCGATGCGCGATTTTGCCGTGCGCGTTAAACTAAATCCCGTAAAACCGCTTCTGGAAAATAAAAAAGTTCTGATTGTGGAAGACTCTATCATCCGCGGCACGACCAGCCGCAACCGTGTGCAGAGCCTGCGCAAAATTGGCATAAAAGAAATCCACATGGCGGTAAGCTGCCCTCCGACAGTTTATCCCTGTCCTTACGGCATTGATTTTTCCTCCAAGGGAGAATTGATCGCCTCTGTCAAGGAAAACGAAAAAGCAATCGCCGAATTCATCGGCTTGGACTCCCTGCATTATCTGACGCTTGACGGAATGATCCGTGCCACCGGCCTGGGCAGGGATAATTTCTGCCTTGCCTGCTATACCGGCAAATACCCCATCGTCCCGCCGGAAAAGATTGATAAGTTCTGCATGGAACTAAAATAACGCAGGGGACTGTTGACAAACGACCATCTGCGGCGTTGCGCGGCAAACCGCACCGCTCAACGTATGTCAATATACGCTTTGCGATGCGGCTTTTTGCGCGCCTTGCATCTGAGCATTTTTGAACAGCCCCTGAAGATGTACTCAGGCCGAACAGCAGTTTCTCTGCTGCCATTCCGTGCAAGCGAAGCGCGATAAGCCTGCCCCGTACTTGATACGGGGGAATCCAGAAAGTTTAGGATATCTTACAACATATTTGTTTCTAATTTTCCCGCTTTACAAAAATATATGATGTGCTAGGCTTTTTTATGGAAGCATTGTTAATATTTAAAATTATTGGACTTATTCTTGTAATAGCTTTTGCTACGGCTTTGTTTGTTTTCTATAGGTATCGTGGATTTAAAAAGGCGTTAGAATCCAAGCCGGCATCAGCTCGCTATCGTATATATGCGTGGATCGCCTTTAAATTTTTAATATCTATCGGTTGTGTGTATTATCTTTGGGTAACAGAGGCTATTAGCATCTGGGTATTTTTATGCCTGGCCTATCTAATATTTTCTATTATTCTTTTGCTGCTTATATTTTGCAGAATAAATAAATTTGAAACTTTACCCGATAAATAAACACAAAATTAGCGCCATGAAATATCACCTTGAAACCATTCATGAAAAAGGTTTAACACAACAAAAAAGAAATCAGCTTATTCAGTGGTTTAACGATGAATTTGATTACATTCCTCTAAAATGGGCAGAGCCGGATTGGTATGTCCTTGCTTTGAATGGTTCAGATTTGATAGGCCGTCTTGGAATTGTTGATCGGGAAATTTCGGTGGCAGATAAGCAGATTCGCGTAGGAGGGATAAGCGGTGTCGTTACCAAAAAAGAGTTGAGGAAAAAAGGAATTGGAAAGATTATGATGACTGAGGTGGTAAAAGTAATCAAA
Organism: Syntrophaceae bacterium; assembly: GCA_016928765.1. Classification (GTDB taxonomy): domain Bacteria; phylum Desulfobacterota; class Syntrophia; order Syntrophales; family Smithellaceae; genus UBA4810. The sequence goes on along the minus strand of JAFGKC010000190.1, from coordinate 8,897 downwards.
GATAAAGCGAATACGCCTTTTGGTTTATTATTATGCCGTAAGGAAGTTTTTGGTTTTTATGATAAATTAGGATGGAAAGTAAATGATTTCCCGACGACATTTGAACAGCCTCAAGGTAAAATGGTACCCCCAAACCTTACTATGACCTATAGTTGTAAAGGGACATTATTTCCAAATGGTCCTTTAGATTTAAATGGTTTGCCATGGTAATTTTAATGCATTATTGAAATGAGAAGAACAATAACAATATTTTTGCTTCTTATTCCGATAACGTTTTTCGGAGGCTGTAATATGCAAAACAAGTTTCTATATTTTCCGAGTTCCGAAGTTCCTTCCGAGCGGATGCTGGCATCGGTTAATATGAAATTTTGGCCCCAAACCGCTGATGGTTATCGGGGGTTGACTTCTGGCAAAGACGAGCCCACGCCCAATGGAACCATTGTTCTTTTTCACGGCAACGGAGGCACGGCGCTCGACCGGGAATTTTATCTGGAACCCCTGATGAAACTTGGTTTCCGGGTGATCTTGGCTGAATATCCTAAATACGGCGGACGTCCGGGAAAAGTTGGAGAAAAACCATTTGTTGCTGATGGATTAGAAACGGTAAATCTTGCTTATAAACAGTACTCAGAGCCTGTTTATCTTCTGGGAGAATCATTGGGCTGCGGTGTTGCCGCCGCTATTGCTAAGCAGACAACTGTTCCCATCGCTGGAATAATTTTAATCACACCGTGGGATTCGTTAGCTTCTGTTGCTAAGTCTTTATTCCCATTTCTGCCGGTAAAACTTGTTTTGACCGACAAATACGACAGCATTGAAAACCTGAAGTCATTTCCAAGAAAAATATCTGTTGTCGGTGCGGAACGCGATGAAATCCTGCCCATAAAGCACGCGCATAATTTATACGCGAATCTTCCGGAAGGCAGAAAAAAGATGTGGGTAATCAAGGGCGCGGGACACAACGACTGGCCGTTTTACGCCGACGTGTCTTTGTTTAAAGAAATTACTGATTTTATTAAGGCAGATAAAATCAGATAATTGCGGGGATTTATTCCTTTCATTGAGCCTTTTTGTGCTTTTATAAAAGGTAGTAATGTGCTATGATTTCAAGTAATTAATTGAGTATTTTCCGAAAGGTTATTGAAAGTCATATACAATGAAAATAAATGGTTGAAGAAAAAATTCAAAAAAACATTATTGAAATAATGGATCTGCATAAAGCCGAGGATACAACATACTGGCGTGATCGTAGCTTTGCCGAAAGAATTGAAGCCATCGAGTTTATGAGAAAGGCGATGTTTGGGCATGATCGAATTTCCGCGGGACTTCAAAGAGTTTTTGAAATTGCTGAACTCAAAGGAAATTGAATACCTGGTTATCGGTGGCTATGCGGTTGGGTTTTACGGCTATCCCCGGGCAACAGGCGACTTGGATATTTGGGTTCCGGTAGATGAAAAGAACGCCTTGAAAATGGCTGAAGCTTTACGGCAATTTGGTTTTGACCTTCCTGATGTGAATAAAGAAATATTTCTGAAAGAAAAAAAGGTTATTCGCATGGGTGTTCCTCCTATGCGGTTAGAGATACTAACATCAATTGATGGTGTCCAATTTAAAGAATGTTTTCAGAATCGTGTTATCGCTGACTTCGTCGATTTTACAGCAAATTTCATTTCAAAAGATGATCTTCTAACCAACAAACGCGCCAGCGGAAGACCTCAAGACATGGTTGATTATGATAAGCTGAAGGACTGATAGATTGTCCGGTAGGTGAGCATTTGTTGGGATAAAATCATATATTAGACTATTAAACAAATGCCAAAAAAACGTTTCGAAGCTAACAGATTTTTTCTAAAAGACGTCATCCGCAAGCAGATTGATTTTTCGCAGACAAAGCAAAGCCAGGGGCTACCCGCGCCGCCGCCGCAAAAACAGCTTCCCGCCGATGTTCCGAAAATTAATTTGCCCGGCGGGAAAGATTCTCTCATCAAGCTGGGCAAATTGCCGGTGGGCGAGGCGATTGCTTTTCGCGAAAGCGCGCGCGATTATAAAAAAGATCCGCTGACGCTGGAGGAACTTGCCTCTCTTCTCTGGGCGACACAGGGGGTGCGCTCTGTGCTCAGTCCGGACACTGCTTTGCGCTCTGTCCCTTCCGCCGGAGCGCGCCACTCTTTTGAAACATATTTAATCGTTAATCGTGTCAGCAATCTTCCTGCCGGACTTTATCGTTATCTGCCTTTTGAGGAAAAGCTCGCGCAACTAAAACTGGACGAACAGATCGGGCGCAAGGCCGCTTCCGCCTGTTTCGGACAAAGTTTTATCGCCACATCCGCCGTAACCTTTTTCTGGACGGCAATTCCCGCGCGCATGGAGTGGCGCTATGATTTAGCCGCGCATAAAGTGATTGCCATTGACGCAGGCCATGTCGGTCAGAATCTGTACTTGGCCTGCCAGAGTATCGACGCGGGCTGTTGCGCCGTGGCCGCTTATAATCAGAGTGCCTGTGATGAACTTCTTGGCGTGGACGGCGAAGAGGAATTTACCGTTTACCTTGCCGCTGTCGGTAAGTATTAAAAATTATCAGGACTATTCGTTTATTTTCTGATAATAAATAGTTTAACAGCTAAGACGGAGGCATAATATGAACCAGCAATATAAATCAAAAATAAGCCGTAGGTCTTTTTTGCAGGTAACAGCAGGCGCGGCTCTTCTTTCCGGCGTGAGTTTACCCAAAAGCGCTAATGCCGCCGGAGGCGAGCGCTTGTCAACGATTATTGATTTAAGCCTGTGTGACGGCTGTGTTGATAGAAAAATTCCCGCCTGCGTAAGTGTCTGCAAAGAAATCAACAAAGACAAAATACCGCCGATAGTTGATCCAATTCCGGAGCCCTGGCCGCGGAAAACGATTGAAGACTGGTCAAAAAAACAGGAAGTGTTCGACCGTTTAACCCCCTACAACTTTATTTATGTCCACAAGGCAGAAGTTACTGTAGCGGGCAGAAAAAAAATAATCTACGTGCCGCGCCGCTGCATGCATTGCGACAATCCGGCCTGCGCGACCATCTGTCCTTTTTCCGCCAATCACAAATTCAAAAACGGCGCTGTGGTTATTAATCAAAATCAGTGCTTCGGCGGCGCAAAATGCAAAGATGTCTGTCCCTGGGAAATTCCGCAACGCCAATCAGGCGTGGGAATTTACCTTAATGTCCTGCCCGGTTTTATGGGTAACGGTGTGATGTATAAATGCGATTTATGTTTTGACAGACTCAAAGAAGGAAAGCTGCCGGGATGCGTGGAGGTCTGTCCGCGCGAGGCATTGCTTATCGGAACAAAAAAAGCGATTGAGAAAGTCGCAATTGAGCGGGCGCGCCGCATAAACGGCTTTGTTTATGGTGACTTACAAAATGGCGGTACTTCTACCTTATATATATCCCCCGTGCCCTTTGAAGAAATCAATAAAACAATGACCAGAAAGCCGGGGCAGCCGGATATGAAACTGGATGTTCCGCGCCGGATGGCCGGCACAGATTTTCTGGGCAAAGCTGTTTTGGCCGCGCCGGTTTTGGGGTTAGCCGTGGCGGGCGCGGCAGGCGCGTGGAATTGGTTTTCCCGCCGCAAGGAAGAAGTGAAAAAGAAGGAGGGGAAAAATGGCTGAAGAAATTATCGCTGACAAAAATCTGGTCGTCCGTCACAACGTTATAGAATTAATCGAGCACTGGGCGATTGCCGTCTCCGGACTGATTTTGCTTTTGACGGGAATATTCGAACTGCCCATGGCCAAGCGCTACTATATTATAACAATTCCTGGTTTGGGCTGGACGGCGGATTTTATAACTTCGCTGTACCTGCATTATTCAGCGGCACTGGTTTTTACCGCCGCGGCTATTTTCCACATGGTTTATCATAGCGGACGTGGTGAATTTGGTTTGTTGCCACGCAAAGGAGATTTTTCCGCTTCTATCACTGTTATCAAAAGCATGTTTGGTTTTGGTAAGGAGCCACCCATGCATAAATATCTGCCGGAGCAGCGCCTGGCTTACGCGGGAATGGCTTTTATTATCCTGATGCTGATTATTTCCGGTCTGGTAAAAACATATAAAAATATTTACGCGCCGGATATATCACATGTAGTCGTTTTATGGGCGACATGGATTCACAATATCTTCTTTGTATTGTTCTTTCTGGCTTTTCTGGCGCATATGGCGGCGATAGCGCTCAGGCCCAACTGGCCGATGGTGCGCGGCATTTTTACCGGTAAAGTGCGCCTGGATTATGCACGCCATCGCCATTCTTTGTGGCTTGCCGAAATCGAAAAAATAAAAACTCCGTCAAAGAAAAAACGCGTCATTAGCGTTAAGAGAAAAGCCGTAAGTAGAAAGAGCAAAATACCGCGCAAAGTTAAAGCAAAATAGGGGGATAAAAGCTATTTATCAGCGGGTAACCTCATCGCGGGTGCTGAAAGTCAGCGCCTTCATGATATTGATATTTATTTTGTTATGTCTGTTTTCAATTTCGCTGGGCAGTGTCCATATCGAATTGGGTGTGCTTTTTCGTTCATTAGGCAAAGCTCTTTGCGGCAATCTATCTTTTGATTCACAAGAAGAATTAATTATATTTTCCGTGCGCCTGCCACGAATTTTATTTGCCGGTATTGTCGGCGCGGTTTTGTCCATAGGCGGAGTTGTTTTTCAGGCGCTTTTGCGCAATTCCTTGGCTGATCCTTATATTTTAGGGATATCCGGTGGTTCCGCGTTGGGTGCGATTATCGGAATCGTGATTGGCGCCGCGTCTTTTTATCTAGGCGTTCCTCTTCTGGCTTTTTGCGGAGCACTCTTTACAGTCTTTCTGCTGTTTATCGTAGGCGGCGGGGCCAGGGGCGTGCTGATGGATAACACCTTGTTGTTATCCGGCGTTGTCATCAATGCTTTTTTTGCCGCGGCTATTCTTTTTTTCCTTTCCATTGTTGACAGCCTCGAATTGCATTCAATCACCTTTTGGCTGATGGGCGATTTATCCCGCGCTTCTTTGCCGGAAATCGGCGTGGCGGCGTTTTGCCTGATAGTTGTTTTCATTCTCCTGTACGGGCAGGCACGAAAACTTAATTTGATGGTACAGGGTGATGAAACGGCTCGTCATTTAGGCGTCAATGTCGAAAAGACCAAGACATGGCTGCTTGTTGTTACTTCACTTGTTATTGCCGTAGTTGTTTCCATGGCGGGTATTATCGGTTTTGTCGGCATTATCGTGCCGCACATGATGCGCCTTATATTTGGCTCAGATCATCGCCTTCTTTTACCCGCGTCCGCTCTTTTCGGCGCGTCTTTTATGGTTCTTGCCGATACTATAGCCAGAGTGATATTAGCGCCGGCGGAACTGCCGGTGGGTGTTATTACCGCCCTTTGCGGCGCGCCGTACTTTGTTTTTCTCCTGAAAAGGAAAGGCGTATAAACATGTCGGTAATTCGTGCCCAAAAAATAAATTTTAGCTATGCCGAAAAAAAGGTTATTGAAGATATATCTTTCACCGTGGATAAAAGACAAATGACGGCGATTATCGGTCCGAACGGGTCAAGTAAAACAACGCTTCTGAAATTAATCAACGGATCGCTTTTGCCGGATAGCGGAGAAATGCATGTCGGAGGAAAAAACACTTCCCGATACGCGCGCAAAGAAATAGCGCGAAAGGTAGCGATCGTGCCGCAGGAAACATCTGCCGTCTTCCCATTTTATGTGGAAGAAATCGTTCTTATGGGCAGGTTTCCGCATCTGGGCAATTACCGTTTTGAAAACAAGGAAGATTACAAAATAGTTCACGAAGCAATGGAGAAAACCGATACCCTTGCCTTTGCGAGGCGCAGGTTCAATGAGTTAAGCGCCGGAGAACGCCAACGCGTATTGATTGCCCGTGCGCTGGCGCAGAAACCGGAAATATTGCTTTTAGATGAAAGCACGGCATTTCTGGATTTGAAACATCAACTGCGCTTTTTAAAATTGCTTAAGCAGTTAAACCTTGATGACGGCCTGACAATTGTTTTTGTGACTCATGATATTAATATGGCCGCTCAGCACGCGGATAAAATAATTTTGCTTTACAGCGGAAAAATTTATGCTATAGGAAACCCCGCGGAAGTTATTTCCGCGCGAAATATGAAGGAGGTTTACGAAGTCGATACTCTGGTGGATGCAAATCCGCAAAACGGATCGCCCAGAGTGACATTGTTGACCTGAAAAGGTTGCCAATAAAGGAAGCCGGTTAAAATCCGGCGCTGCCCCGCAACTGTAAGCGGAACGAAATTCACATTTATCCACTGATGCTTTGGCGTTGGGAAGGAGTGAAAAGTAGGGTGCCGCAAGCCAGGAAACTCTATGGCAAACCTAACTTACTTTAATCCCGAGGGGGAAAGGAGGAACTCCATGAAAAAGATTTTAGTTTTAATTCTGTTTTGTTCACTTGTTGCAGTCTTGCCGTTATCAGCACAAGATCAATTATCCCCGGAAAACAAAAACGATGAACCTGCCGTAAAACTTCAGGAAATCGTGGTTACTGCCACACGCGATGAACAGGAAATTCGTAAGTCTCCCGCCAATGTAACCGTTATTACCGCCGAAGAAATGGAAAAATCAGGAGCGACAACTGTTGTCGAAACTCTTCAAAAACTAGAGAGCGTTCAGTTTCGTTCTTACAGCGGTAATTCCTCAAATGCGATAATTGATGTGCGCGGTTTTGGCGGTGAAAATCCTTATGGTAAAACTTTAATTATGCTCGACGGCCGCCGCTTAAACCGGACAGACATGTCCTCGATCAACTGGCTGCAGATGCCTGTGAATAATATAGATAGAATTGAAATTGTCCGCGGGCCGGGCAGTGTTCTTTACGGTGACGCGGCAATCGGCGGCGTTATAAATATAATTACAAAAAAAGGCCACGGAAAGCCGGTATTTAACGCTTCAATAATTGGTGGAAGCTATGGCTTGCACAATGAGCGTGTTGGGGTAACCGGGGCAACAGGAAAATGGACATATGCTCTTACCGGAGAAAACAATCACATTGATGGTTATCGTCAACGTTCTGAATATACATCGATGGGCGGCGGATTTGATTTAGGCTATGCGGCTCATGATTTGTTTAATATATCACTTGGCGTTTCTTTTAACCGAAATGATTATCAGTTACCGGGAGCTTTGACTAAACTGGAGATGGAGCAAGATCGGCGCCAGCATCAGCCAGGACATGATAACGATGACAACCGTGACAAATTCACTAATGTTAATCTTGGTGTAAAGTCCTTCTGGGGGTCTTGGGGACGAATGGAAGTGAACTTCCTTTATGGGAAAAAAGATTTGCAAAGCAATATGCCCTCCTACTGGAACCCCTACTACGCGGACACAACATCGGATACCTATAGCATTTCTCCAAAATATGTACTTGATAAAGAAATATTCGGCTTCGGAAATAAGCTGGTCGCCGGTTTAGATTATTATAACGAACCTTATAAAAAAGATCTTTTCCATGACCATGCGAGGGCTTCTAAATACAGCGATGCTAATTTGGAACGGGAAAGCATCGGATACTACATACGTGATGAATTCAGTATCTTGAAAAAACTGATTTTGAGTGCCGGTTACCGTTATGAACGCACAAATATTGAAGGAACGTTAAATGATATAGATAAGCCCAGCAATGATTTTGATAGTGAAAAAACATATACATCACAATCCTATGAGGCGGGACTTACCTGGCTTTGGGGGAATAAATCAAGATCTTTTGTCAAATACGCGACGGTTTACCGGATTCCTTTTCTTGATGAAATTGCTGGATTTAACAGCTTCGGTGGCGGATTTCTTACCACACTGGAGCAGGAAAAAGGAAAAAGCATGGAGGTTGGTACGGAATATTATCCTTTGGAAAATTTGAAATTAGGACTGACCCTTTACCAAATCGACATGGAAGACGAAATAGAATATGTTTACACCGGGACAGGCTATTATAATCAAAATGTTGGTGAAACGCGTCATCAAGGCGTGGAGGCCTATTTCTCATATCTTTGGCCGCAATATTTCAAGGTTTATGGAAATTTTACTTATCACAGAGCCACCTATGAGAATGGACAGAATGATGGCAAGAAAATACCGATGGTACCCCAATATTTGGCTAACGCGGGTCTCGAAATTTATTTGCCCTTTAATATAATGTTGAAGCCGGAAGTGCATTATGTGAGTAGAGCCTATTTGGGTGGTGACTCTGATAATAATACTGAAAAACTCGATTCCTACACTTTGGTGGATGTGTATTTGCAATACAAACCGACTTTTGGCAGGTTGAACATGACTGTTTTTGCTGGCGTGGAAAATCTTACGGATGAAAAGTATTCATCATACGGTTTCGATCAGGAACAGTGGTTTATGCCTAATGCTTACTATCCTATGCCCGGCAGGACATTTAAAGCGGGTATTAAATTTGAATATTAAAATCTGAATTATCCGGTTTTGGCGGCTTGTTGCGTTTTTAGTAGCGACAAGCCGTTCTATTTTATCATTTTTATGGCATAAACTGATTTTTTCGGTTAAGTTGCTTTCCGTTTAGTAATTTCCCAATTTATTGACAAGGATTTAAATATTATGAGTAGAGAGAAGGATTCAATCAGAGGAATCGTTTACGCGGCGCTTTTCGGCGCGCTGACTGCCGCGGGCGCTTTTATCATTATTCCCCTGCCGCCGGTGCCCATTACGGCGCAGACTTTTTTTCTCAATGTCGCGGCGGTATTATTGGGCGGCCCGCTGGCCGCGGCCAGCCAATTTATTTATATAATGCTGGGAGTCGTCGGCATGCCGGTTTTTGCCGGCGGCAAGGCGGGTTTGGGCGTTCTTTTCGGCCCTACCGGCGGCTACTTGATTGGATTT
>JAFGKC010000189.1 GCA_016928765.1 Syntrophaceae bacterium | reverse complement strand
CTGTCCGGGACAACGCCGATAATTTTTTTGGCGGCTACCGGATTTTCTTTCATGTCAATGCCATCAATTATAATTTTGCCGGAGGATGGTTCGATTATGCCCCCCATCATGCGAATGGTGGTTGTTTTGCCCGCGCCGTTGGGGCCGATAAAACCGTAAATCTCGCCCGAGGCAACTTGCAGGTTCAGGTTATTTACGGCGATAGTTGTGCCGTAGTCTTTGGTAAGATTTATCAGATCAATCATATTTTGTGGAAATAACCTCCAGTTTTATTTTTCCCATTACTCCCAGCAAATCAAGCTGAATACCGCCTTCACCACGAGTAAGGCGTATATGGGTTACGTCAGCCGGTATCTGATTAAAGACGGAATCAACGGTAATCCAGTTTCCCGCGTAAGCAAGGTTCCAGGCGTGATAATAAAAACGACCATTTTGATAAACTAATCCCGCTTCGATTTGCGCGGGAACACCGGCAGCGCGCAGTAGCGCCGCGGTCAGAACCGCGTGTTCGTTGCAATCTCCCATTTTATTATTCAGCACCTCCAGCGCGTTAGGAACAGATAATACGGGAGTTTTTTTGATATTCGCGTATACCCATTGGACAATTTTTTCTGTTTTTTGAAGATGGTTGTCAGACGAGCCGACAATTTTTTGCGCCTGTACTTTTATTTGTTCGTGGCCGGACTGCACCAGAGGAGTCGGCTCTAAATACCGGCGCATATTTTCCTGCATAGCGGGATTTTGAGTACCTGTTTCATTGGGTTTTTCTTTTGTTATGGTCAGAATCCTTTGGGCGAATACCTGACGTCCTCCATTCAGAAATAAAGGCGTATTGCGAATCCCATCTATTTTGATTTTTATCTCATTTAATTTCTCAGGTTCGTTTATTTTCACGTTGGATTCCACAGAGGCAATCTGCGCGAAATCAACATCAGCCACCACGGCCATATCTTCAGTGGCTTTTTGCGGGCTGACTTTTTCCATGGAAAGCCCCAGAAGGCCGGTTTCCTTCAAAACTTCTCCCTCTTTGCTGATCCAGGCGCAATTTTTTGCTCCCATAAAATCAGCGCAGAATTTCTGCGTTAAAACGCGTTTGCCCATGATGGGAATTACTTCATCGGCCTGACGAGTGACTTTAATTTTACGAATGCCGGTTGTGGAAGGATCAAAAATGGTAAAATCACGCGAGGCGTCTTTTTCAAGGCCGGCGCTAAAAGCTGCCTCATATATATTGCCGCTGACATAAGGAATATCTTTAAGGGGTATTTCGCTTTTTTGCTGAGAGGAAGGTTGCCCGGAAAAAAGAATCAGCCTGTCGTGAGTAGCGTAGCCATGAGCCTGAAAACTGAAAAGACTGGAATTTAGCTCAAAGCTGAAAGATGAAAAGCTCATATCCGGGTTAAGTTCTGTCTCCATTTTCAGGTGAAGAAGCTGTGTGGTTCCCAGAGTGGAAATCTGCATCGTCACATTTTCCTGGCTGTGCGTTTTACCTGTTTCCGTGATAATGAATTGGCGGTGAATCACGCCTATTTTTTTGTCTTTCTGGTATATATTCATCCAGCTTTCCGCGGGGCGCTGTATTTCCGTTTTTTGGGATAAAGCTCCTTTTTCATTGACTTTTGTAAAAACATCAAGACGAATCGCCAGCAGGATTAAAAAAACTATACTGACAAATATTCCCAAGATAACAGAGGGTTTTGTCTTAATCATATAAATGAGACTTTTAATGAGTTGCATTAATGATATTATATAGACGCCGGCATTAAGAGTCAACGGCACATGATTAACGCTTAAATACTATACAGTTTTCAGTGAGATTCAAAGGGAATGGTTATTTTATAGACGCCATTGTCCGAAAGTGTTTTTTGCGCGGGGAATGGCCCCTTTTCGTAAATTTTAATCATTGCCGTGTTACTTTCCACGACATCTCCGGTAAATCCAGTTACGCCTTCTTCACGGGCCGTACGGGTTAAAAGTTCAAGCAGATATGAAGCGATTCCTAATCCCTGATAATTTTCATCGACGATAAAAGCGGTATCCGCGAAAACTTCGTTTTGCCGGCGGGCGTAACGCCCTTCAGCGATAATTTTTTCCACGCCTGATTCTTCGATAGTTCCCACGATCGACATGGTTAAATGATAATCAATGTTGACGTATTCCTGCATTTTGGCGTGCGGCATTGCTTTTATCGGGCTGAAGTAACGGTAATAAACGGCCTGGTCGGAAAAGCGGTAAAAAAGACGGCGCATTTCCTCTTCATCCGATGGTTTGATCGCGCGGAAACGTACAGGAAGGTTGTCCTTGAAAGTATGTGTGCAGGAAATCCTGACAGGATAAAGATGTCCGGAGGCGGCAAAATAAAGCTGATCAGAATAAATCAATTTATTTTCCTTGGCCTGATTAACCAGTTTTTCGCGGTCATCAGGATGGGCAAGCTCTATTAGCGCCTGCGCGCGTTCGCGCAGAGTTTTTCCCATCAGATAAGCAACGCCGTATTCCGTCACAACAATGTCCATTGATTCACGATTGGTGAACTGGAACGGAAATTCACTGATAGACACAAGAATGTTTGATTTTCCTTCTCGGTTACGGCTGGGCAGAGCAAAAATTGTCCGGCCGTTATGGGAAAGCGAAGTCCCCATAAATAATTCCTGAACATTTCCGGGGCCGGCAGTCACGTTTCCTTTGCCGGTGTGCAAGGCGACGTTGCCGGTGAGGTCAACTTTTCGTGCCGGTAGGATTGCCGTCATCCGGTCGTTAAGGCCGATAATTTGCGGATCCATGATTATGTCCTGCGGCTGGAATTCAACCAACGGATTTAAATCCAGCCAGGACATCAGCTTTTTTGTGCCGATTATATATGATGAGGCGGATTTGCCGCGAAAAACACCCTTGCGCCTGTTGGTTACCGCGCCGCTTTTTACCAGATCCATCAACGCGTCCGTAAAGAAAGGCGAATGCACGCCCAGGTTTCTTTTCCCAGCCAGTGTTTTGGCCAGCGCTTCATAGAGAGGGCCTATGCCGTAAGATATGCAGCTGCCGTCTTCAATGACGGATGCCACATTTGCCGCGATTTTCAAAAATATTTCCTGAAGCGGCCAGCGCTCGATATAGAGAGGCGGCTCTGTTGATTCGATGAGATAATTAAAATCAGCCACGTTAACCAATGTATCTCCCATTGTGCGCGGGACTTCTTTGTTGATTTCGCCGACAACAATTTTTGCCGACTCCATGGCTTGCCTGGCCACATCGACTCCCGCCAGATAAGCGTAGCCGTTTTCATCCGGGGGTGTAATCTGGATAAACGCGACATCAATATGAATAGCCCCGGTTTTGAATAGCCAGGGTATGCGTGAAAACCGGCTGGGAATAAGATCAACACGGCCTTGCGTGATTGCCTCAGAGGCTATCCAGCCGGAGAAAAATGTTTTTAGCCGAAACTTGTGCGCGTAGCGCTCATCAATGGCGACAGTATCGCCCAGGCTGACCAGCTGAATCAATTCCAGGTCCTGCAGATTGGGCAGGTTGGATTCCATCAGATGTTTGACTAATGTGCGCGGTTCGGCCATTCCCGTGCTGAGGAAAATATTCATGCCCGGCTCAATTTCAGCCAGCATTTTTTCCGGTTGGACGATTTTATTTTTCCACATAAGATTTTTGTTAAAAAATCAAATTATAGTGAGTGGTTAATGCCAATAATTTCGTGCGGAGTATATGAAGGCCAAATAGTCGTGTCAAGCAAATAAAGTGTTATATTTAAGAAGACAAAGGACGGTAATACATTTGTAATAAAATATGAAAACAATGATAATTAATATGTTCAAATCTCTTGAAACTTCAAAGATTTATTGACAAGAGCGCCCAATTAATATATCAGAAAATCTCTATTTTTAAGGAAAGATGTAAATAAATGAAACACGATAGCATCATCGCCCGCGAAGGTTATCCTTTTATCGTTTTTTCCTTGATCGTCTCCGTTTTTGTTGCTTTTTTCGGCATTGCCTGGCTGACGCTTATATTCGCTTTACTCACAATATTTATCATTTGTTTTTTTCGCAATCCAGAAAGATATTTTAAGGGGGAAGAAAAAGCAGTAATTTCTCCGGCAGATGGAAAAGTTGTAAAGATTGAAGATATTGAATTAAACGGAAATATTTCCGGAAAATTCAAAAAAATAAGCATTTTCATGAATGTTTTTAATGTTCATGTTAACCGCGCTCCCTACGGTGGCAAAATTGAGGCCATCAACTACCATGAAGGGAAATTTATTGCCGCTAATCTGGATAAAGCTTCCGAAGATAATGAGCGTAATGAAGTGCTGATCCGCGCCGAAGATGGCCGTAAAATTTGGGTGGTGCAGATTGCGGGATTGATTGCCCGCCGCATTGTTTGTTGGGTGAATACTGGCATGACGATTAATAAAGGCGAACGTTTCGGTATTATTTGTTTCGGGTCGCGGGTGGATGTTTATTTACCTGAGGATTCTGTAGTTAAAGTTAATCTTCTGGATAAAGTCAGAGCCGGTGAGACTCTCCTTGGTTATTTATCATGAAGAAAGAATCTTCTCTAAAAAAGATACGCATTAAAAAGGGCATTTATGTTCTGCCTAACCTCATTACCACCGCCGGCCTCTTTTGCGGATTTTATTCGATCATTGCTTCAATGTCAGAAAATTTTGTCATCGCCGCCATATCTATTTTGGCGGCGGCTGTTTTTGACGGATTAGATGGACGCATCGCGCGTATTACCAATACCACGAGCAAATTTGGCTCAGAATATGATTCTCTTTCCGATGTCATCGCCTTCGGGGTGGCGCCTGCTTTACTCGCTTATAACTGGGGATTGTCTTTTTACGGAAAATGGGGATGGCTTGCCGCCTTTTTATTTGTTCTTTGCGGGGCTTTACGCCTTGCGCGCTACAATATACAAATCGGTATGATTGAAAGCAAAGTATTCAACGGTTTGCCGATTCCGGCCGCTGCCGCGGTTGTGGCGACAACCGCTCTTTTCTTTGACCAGGTAGGCGGTGTGCAGGGCAAATTTCATGATCCCTCAATGCTGGTGTTTGTTCCTGTTCTATCTTTATTGATGGTCAGCAATGTGAAATATTACAGCTTTAAGGATTTAAAGCTTTTCGCCCGTAAACCTTTCATAACTTTTTTCTTGCTGGTCTTGGTGCTGATAATTGTAGCGGCGGAACCGGTGATTTCAGCTTTTGTGGCTATAGTGGGTTACGCTATTTCCGGCCCGATTTGGTGGATGTTTAAATTCAGCCAGGCAAAACATCAAAAAAATAAAGAAAGAAAAGCGAATACCTGATATATTATTAAAGTTAATTGATTCAGGCATTAATCAGTCATAACTTATATGCGGATTACTGGAGGTGATTTAAAAGGCAGGACAATTAATTTCCCTGCCGGCATTAAAGAAAGGCCGACATCAGATTTTTTAAGAGAAACACTTTTTAATTTACTGCCACCGGTAGCAGATAAAAACTTTCTCGATCTATTTGCTGGATCGGGAGGCGTCGGCCTGGAGGCGGCCAGCCGCGGCGCAAGGTATGTTTATTTGATTGAAAGAAACAAAAAGCTGGCCGGTGTTATCAGGAATAACATTAAATCTCTTGCGCTGGATGAAAAATGCGCTGTAATTAATCTTGATGTAGAGACGTCGCTGATAGATTTGGCAAAAAAAAATTACCAGCCGGGTATTATTTTTGCCGATCCGCCGTATAACAGGAATTTGGTGAGTTCCACTCTGGCATGTTTGGGCAGATACCAGGTTCTCGATGAGAAAGGAATGATAGTAATTCAGCATTCGGTAAAAGAAAATTATCAGGAATTTTTGCCTGAAAATATTTATCAGGTTAAGCAAAGAAAGTACGGCGAAAATATGGTAACTTTTTTTAAAAGGAGTTGAAATGGCACAGGATAAATTTTCCAAAGTTGCAATATACCCGGGGACCTTTGATCCGATAACAAATGGGCATGTGGATATTATTAAAAGAGGCAGCAGAATATTTGATGAAATCATTGTTTTGGTTGCATACAATCCTGATAAAGCTGCGCTTTTTACGGTGGAAGAAAGAATGGAGATGATTCGCGAATCGTTAAGTGACATTAAAAGTGTCAGGGTCGATTCTCACTCCGGATTATTGGTTGATTATTTAAAATTGTCCGGAGCCAGTATTATATTGCGTGGCATGCGCGCGCTTTCTGATTTTGAATATGAATTTCAGATGGCGCTGATGAACCGCCGCCAAACGCGGGAAATCGAAACCGTATTTCTTCTGAGCGGTTTCAAATGGTTTTATACAAGCTCCAAACTTATAAAAGAAGTTGTGAGTTTGGGAGGCTCGGTGAAAGCGCTGGTGCCTGATAATGTACATCAGAAACTTTTGGAAAAATATAATGTCAAACCCAGAGACAATAACAGGAGGTAATTTGTGAAATTAGCGGCAAGAATTGCCAGAATAAAGCCATCGGAAACTTTAGCCATTACGGCAAAAACAAACGCGCTGCGCGCGCAGGGCAGAGACGTTATCGGTTTTGGCGCGGGAGAACCTGATTGTGACACACCGGTTAACATTAAAAACGCGGCGATTAAGGCTATCGAGGGTGGATTTACCAAATATACGCCGGTAAGCGGTACTGATGAGCTGAAAGATGCGATTGTCGCAAAGCTCAAGCAAGATAATTCTCTTGATTACAAACGTTCGCAGATTGTTGTTTCATGCGGAGCGAAGCACACATTGTATAATCTGGCGCAGGCTCTTTTCGAGGAGGGCGATGAAGTAATAATTCCTTCTCCTTATTGGGTATCATATCCGGATATTGTTGTTCTGGCCGGAGCATCGCCGGTGTATGTCACAACTGAAGAAAAAGATGGTTTTAAAATGAAGCCGCAGCAGTTAAGCTCGGCAATATCTGAACGTACCCGCGCCGTTATTATTAACAGCCCTTCCAATCCGACCGGCGCGGCTTACTCGCCTGAAGAATTGAAGTCTCTGGCCAAGGTGTTGCTGGATAAAGATATCCTGGTTATTACCGATGATATTTATGAAAAAATATTTTACGCGGGTTTTTCTTTTGCCAATATCGCTTCTGCCGAAGAAAGAATCAAGGATAAAACCATTGTTGTTAATGGTGTTTCCAAAACATACGCGATGACCGGCTGGCGGATTGGTTATGCCGCGTGTTCGGAAGAGATAGCGTCAGCGATGAACAAGATTCAGAGTCAAAGTACTTCCAACCCTACATCAATTGCGCAAAAAGCCGCGCTGGAAGCGATTAGCGGAGATCAGAGCGCGGTGCCGCAAATGGTAAATGAATTCAGCAAAAGACGAGATTTTATTGTCGGGGCGCTAAACGATATTGACGGAATAAAATGTTTTTCTCCAGAAGGCGCTTTTTATGTGTTCCCTAATGTATCGGGTGTTTACGGACGTGCTTTTCAGGGAAAGAAGATAATGAATTCAGCAGAACTTATCGATTTTCTGCTGGATGAAGCTAATGTTGCCGCGGTTCCCGGAGCGGCTTTCGGCAGTGACGATCACATCAGATTGTCGTATGCAACTTCTATGAAAAATATTGAAGAGGGAATTAAGCGTATCAAAAAAGCGGTAAGCAAGCTAGGATAAGGAATAAGGAAAATATGGGCGGTCTTTTTGGAGTAGTATCAACAACCGATTGTGTGCAGACTCTGTTTTACGGCACTGATTACCACTCCCATTTAGGGACGGAAAATGCCGGCATGGCGGTATTAGGGCATAATGGTTTCCAAAAAGCGATACATAGTATATCACAAGCACAATTCAAATCTCGCTTTATCGACGATTATAAAAAAATGGAGGGATATTTTGGCATCGGCGCTATTGATGACGAAACTCCTCAGCCATTGATTTTCCGTTCTAAATTTGGCGTTTACGCGGTTGCTGTTTCCGGCCTTATTACCAATAAAACAAAACTGGTTAATGATCTGCTCAATGATGGCGCGTCTTTCGGAGAATCATCCGGAGGAACGGTAAATAACGCAGAGATCGCCGCTTATCTGATTAATCGCGGTGATAACATTGTGGAAGGAATCGCTTCCATGCGCGCTCTCATCGAAGGCTCACTTTGCGCGCTTGTTTTAACCGCGGAAGGAATTTACGCCGCCAGGGATAAAATGGGAAGGTTTCCTTTGGCTATCGGTCAAAGTAAAGATAAAAAAAACAAATCATATGTAGTAGCAACGGAAGCAAGTTCTTTTGAGAATCTTGGTTATGAATTGGCGCGATTTTTAGGTTCAGGAGAAATTGCTTTATTAGCACCCGAAGGCGTAAAACAGCTAAAACCCGAAGGTTCAGAAAAAAAAGTATGCTCTTTTCTGTGGATATACACCGGTTCCCCGCCGTCAATTTACGACGGTGTAGCGGTGGAAAGCGCTAGAGAGCGCTGCGGCCGCTTTTTGGCGAGGCGTGATAATGTAGAGGCGGATTTTGTTTCCGGTGTTCCCGACTCCGGCGTGGGCCACGCGATTGGGTACGCCATGGAATCAGGTATCCCGTATCGACGTCCGCTGGTTAAATATACTCCGGGATACGGACGCAGTTACACGCCGCCGGCTCAGGAAATCAGGGATCTTGTGGCGACAATGAAACTTATCGCGATCAAGGATGTTATTAAAGATAACCGCATGATCATTTGCGATGATTCTATTGTTCGCGGCACTCAGTTAAAAAATTTCACAATAAAGAAATTGTGGGAAAACGGCGCCAGAGAAATTCACGTTCGTCCCGCTTGTCCTCCGCTTATGTTTCCTTGTCTGTATTCATCTTCCACGCGCACAACTTCGGAACTGGCCAGCCATAAGGCGATTCGCGCGCTGGAAGGTAAAGATATCAAAAATTTTAGCGATTATTTGGATACTAATTCCATCAAATATGCCAAAATGGTTGATTGGATACGCAGCGATCTTAACGTTACTTCCCTCAAGTATATGTTAATTGAAGATATGATTACCGCTATCGGCCTTCCGGCAGATCAATTATGCCTTCATTGCTGGCTCGGAAAATAAAACCGGCATAACAGCAAAATTTATCTTTCTTGTTAACTTTCGACGTTTTTATTGGTTTCTTCTTAAATTATCCATTGATGAAGATTAATTCACGTGTTATAAATTAAAAGGTAAAAAATCCTGAGAAAGCGGGCGTTTGTGGAATATTCATCTCAGATTAAAAGGAAGAAGACAAAGGAAATTAATCTCGGCGGAGTGCGGATAGGCGGCCAGTCGCCGATTGTCGTGCAGTCGATGACCAATACCGACACCCGCGACATAAAAGCCACAACAAGGCAAATAAAAGCTTTAGAAAAAGCGGGATGCGAAGTAGTGCGTGTGGCGGTTCCCGACAATGAATCCGCGAAAGCGATAGCGGAGATTAAAAAGAAAATAAACATTCCTTTAGTCGCGGATGTTCATTTTAATCATCGTTTGGCCTTGGAGTCGATAAAAAACGGTATTGACGGCATCAGAATCAACCCGGGCAATATTACTGTTCCTGAAATCAGGGAAATTATAAAGGCCGCAAAAGAACGCGATGTAATTATTCGTCTCGGAATAAATTCTGGTTCATTACAAAAAGATGTGGCGCGCAAGTACGGCGGTCCCACAGCGCAAGCTCTGGTAGAAAGCGCGCTAAGAAATATCAATATTTTTGAGGATGAGGGTTTTTACAAAATTAAATTGTCATTGAAATCATCTGATGTGCCGACAATGATAGAAGCATACCGGACGATTTCAGGCAAAACTGATTACCCGCTGCATTTGGGTGTTACAGAAGCCGGAACATTGGTTGATTCCGCCGTTAAATCGGCCGTGGGAATTGGCACGCTTCTTTATGAAGGCATCGGCGACACAATCCGTGTTTCCGCTACCGGAAATCCCGTTTTTGAAATTCCTGTAGCTTACTCAATATTGCGTTCTCTAAAAATAAGAATGATTGGGCCAGAAATAATTTCGTGTCCCACATGCGGTCGTTGTGAAATCGATCTTGTGCGAGTGACCGCGAAAATCCAAAAAGCTCTTGCCGGTGAAAAAAGATATTTAAAAATCGCGCTAATGGGATGCGTGGTGAACGGACCGGGCGAAGCGGCTGACGCTGATATCGGCATCGCGGGTGGAAAAGGTTTCGGCATGCTTTTTAAAAAAGGCAAGCCTCTGAAAAAAATTAAGGAAAAAGATTTTGTGCCGGTATTGCTGGCTGAAATTAATACCATGCTTAACCAGGTGAAGGAGGATTAATGCGTTATTCGGAAATGCACTTACCCACTTTAAGAGAAATACCTTCCGACGCTGAAGTGATCAGCCATAAATTAATGATTCGAGCGGGGATGATTAGAAAATTAACCAGTGGTATTTATTCATATTTGCCGCTTGGCTATCGTGTTATTCGGAAGGTTGAACAGATTGTACGTGAAGAAATGAATAAAGCCGGAGCGCAGGAGGTTTTTATGCCGATGGTTCAGCCCGCCGAGCTATGGGAGGAATCTGGCCGCTGGGTGCACTACGGAAAAGAGCTTTTGAGATTTCGCGACAGGCACGAAAGGCCGTATTGTCTCGGCCCCACTCACGAAGAAGTCATCACCGATTTAGTGCGCAATGACGTTAAAACTTACCGACAGTTACCCCTTAATCTTTATCAGATTCAAACAAAATTTCGCGATGAAGTGCGCCCGCGTTTCGGCGTAATGCGCTGCCGTGAATTCGGAATGAAAGACGCGTACAGTTTCGACGCGGATGAAGAGGGGGCGCAAAACAGTTATGAAAAAATGTTTAAGGCTTATAATAATATTTTTCGCAGATGCGGATTAAGATTTCGCCCGGTGGAAGCGGACTCGGGCAGCATAGGCGGCAAGTATTCCCATGAATTCATGGTAATGGCCGATTCCGGAGAGGACGCGATAGTTTTTTGCGAAAAATGTTCTTACGCGGCCAATCTGGAAAAAGCGGAAATCGCTCAACCCGCGAAGAAAAATATCCCGGAGAAAGATATGTTGCCGCTGGAAAGTGTTCACACGCCGAATGCGCGCACGATCGAAGAAGTCAGCGCTTTTTTGAAAGTCAAACCGGAAAATATAATCAAGACATTAATATTCAACGCGGACGGCCACCCCTGCGCGGTTTTGATTCGCGGTGATCAGGAGGTAAATGAGATTAAAGTTAAAAACTATCTTGGCGCGGGCGAATTGGAATTGGCAGATGACGAAATAATTAATAAAGCGACCGGAGCGCCGCGAGGATTCGCCGGAGCGGTAAATATTAAGACAAGGGTAATTGCCGATTATTCCATCATGAATATGATAAATTTTGTAACCGGAGCAAACAAACAAGACTATCATCTAAAGAATGTAAACGTGGGAAGAGATTTTCAGGTCGAAGCCTATGCTGATTTGCGCGTTGTTGAAGAAAATGACAGCTGCCCGCGTTGCGCGGGAAAAGTAAAATTTGCCCGCGGAATTGAAGTCGGACATGTTTTTAAATTAGGTACAAAATACAGTAAAGCAATGAAGGCGGTATATCTGGATAAGGACGGTCAGGAAAAGACAATGATTATGGGTTGTTACGGAATCGGTATCAGTAGAACCGTTGCTGCGTGTATTGAACAAAACCACGATGACCAAGGCATTGTCTGGCCTGTTCCTTTGGCGCCATATCATGTAATTATCACTCCGGTGAACGTGAATGATAAAAGCATTTCCGATGTGGCGGAAAATCTTTACAATAAAATGCAAGACGAAAAAATTGAAGCAATTCTTGATGACCGTGATGAAAGAGCGGGCGTGAAATTTAATGATGCTGATTTAATCGGTATCCCTCTGAGAGTGGTTATCGGGCAAAAGAACCTGGCGCTCAATAAAGTTGAATTAAAAATAAGACAGACCGGCGAAAATAAACTCATTGCCGTTGATGAAATCGTTAATGAAGTAAAAGAATATGTTAATAAGGTTTTCAGCTCGGCGGAGTAATTGAATTTACACAAATTAACTGGGAAAAATAATGTTACGCATCAATGACATTCTCGATAAAGCGCAGTCTTACCTGCCGCCTGAAGATTTGGAAATGATCAAGAAGGCGTATGTTTATTCGGCGACGGTGCATCAGGGGCAGGTGCGTTTATCAGGAGAACCTTATCTTACTCATCCGATGGAAGTCGCGGGAATTCTCGCCGACATGAAAATGGATGCCGCCACGATAATTAGCGGGTTATTGCACGATACGGTTGAAGACACATTAAGCACAATCGAACAGGTTGAAGAGGAATTCGGAAAAGACGTGTCCTTTCTGGTCAGCGGCCTGACAAAACTCAGTCTTATATCCTTCCGCTCACAGGAAGAACGTCAGGCGGAAAATTTCCGCAAGATGATTCTAGCCATGTCATCGGATATTCGTATTTTGCTGGTTAGATTGGCTGACCGTATTCACAACATGAGAACGCTGCAATACCAGCCTCCGGAAAAAAGAGTTTACATTGCTCGTGAGACAATAGATGTTTACGCGCCGCTTGCCAACCGCCTCGGTATAAACTGGATGAAAACAGAGTTAGAAGATTTATCGTTCCAGTATCTTTCCCCCGAAGCTTATAACGAATTATCCATACGCGTTGTTCAATCGAATGAGTCGCGCCAACGCTACACCGAAGAGGTAAAAAAACTAATTTCCGAAGAATTGAAAAAGTTTAAGATTGAGGGAGAGGTTGAAGGACGGGCAAAGCATCTTTATGGAATTTATAAAAAAATGCACGAGCAGCATCTTAATTTTGACGAGGTTTATGATTTAATCGCTTTCCGAGTTATCCTCGATTCGGATCAGGAAAAAGGATGTTATGAAACGCTCAGTGTTGTTCATTCCCTGTGGAAGCCGGTTCCCGGCAGATTTAAAGATTATATTGCCATGCCAAAAGCCAATAATTACCAATCGTTACATACAACCGTCATCGGCCCTTACGGAGAAAGGCTGGAAATTCAAATAAGAACCAGGGCGATGCATGAGTGGGCGGAAAAAGGAATTGCCGCTCACTGGCGCTACAAGGAAGGACGCGCCTACAAGGATGAAGAAGAAAACCAGATAAAAAAACTCAGGGAAATATTGGAAATTCAGCAGGAAATAAAAAATCCCAAGGAATTCATGTCCGATTTGCGATTAGCGCTTTTTCCTGAAGAGGTTTACGTTTTTACGCCTCACGGTGATGTAAAATCATTTCCCAAGGGAGCCACTCCCGTTGATTTCGCTTACAGCATTCATACGGATGTCGGTAATCAGTGTATCGGCGCCAAAGTCAACCGCAATATTGTTCCTTTAAAGTATAAGCTGCAAAACGGCGACCGTGTGGAAATAATAACACAAGCCGGCCATCATCCCAGCAAAGATTGGCTCAAATATGTTGTGACCACGCGTGCTATTTCCAAAATCAGAAACTGGATTAATGTTGAAGATAAAAAGAGCAGTATCGCTCTGGGCCGGGATTTACTGGAAAAAGAATTTAAAAGGCATAACTTAAAATTAAGCACTTATATTAAATCAGATGAAATCAAGAAGGTTTTTTCGGAATATTCGGTTAACACGCTGGATGATCTGATTTCTCAAATCGGCTTTGGACGCGTTTCGCCGCGCCAGCTTGTTAACCATTTTCTGGCGAAAGAAGAGATAATAGATACGGCACAAATTGAGGAAAAGGAAAAAAAGAAAAAAATCGCATCTCCGTCACTCGGAGTATCGCTTACCGGCATAGACAATATGATGGTAAAATTTGCCAAGTGCTGTAACCCGATTCCAGGGGAGGTGATTTCCGGTTATATTTCAAGGGGCAGAGGCATTACAGTGCACACAGTTAACTGTTCCCATCTGAAAAAATTGGACAAGGAAAGAATCGTAGATGTCCAATGGAATATTAGCCAGAAAACAGCTTATCCCGTGCATGTAAGAGTTGTTTGTGACGACAGAAAAGGTGTTTTGACGGAAGTTAGTTCGGTTATTTCTTCGTTTGATATTAACATTAGTTACGCGCAGATAGAAACCACGCATATGGTGGCTACCTGTAATTTTATTATCGATGTAAACGATCTGCATCAGCTCAATCAGGTGATATCGGCTATTAAGCAGCTGAGCTTCGTAAAATCCGTTGCGCGCTTACGTCAATAACATGGCAGGCCATAATCAGTCACTTTGCTTATTGACAAAATGCTTTAGTCTGCTATAAGCAGCGCAAACTAAATTGGGGAAAGAAATGTTTAAAAATCTTAAAATAATATTATTAATCAGTGCTTTCATTGGTGCGTCTTTTTTCTGCGGAGTAAATAACCTGTTCGCGGCGGCAAATGTTTATACGATAATCATTCATCCCGCGCATGGCGGAACTGATACTGGTATTAAGGTAACAGATAAAAAAAATGAAAAGACTATAACCCTGGCAATCGTCCATGAGCTGCAAAAGGAATTGTCAAGGGAAAGCAATATAAAAGTCATATTGACGCGTGATTCCGACACAGATATGTCCGCGGAAAAGATAAATAAAATCGTGCGGGAAAATAAACCGGATTTTTTTATCAGTATTCATATTAACAAAGGTTTCGGGAAGCATGCTTCAGGTTTTGAGCTCTATTATCCCGGCTTTGGTAAAGACGCGGTGGGCGGAAAAAAAGAAATTAAAGATTTGAGCAATGAAAAAATAAATCAAATCAACAAAAGCGTGCGCATGGCTCAGCTTATTCAGAGAAATTTGGATTTAATATTTACGCGTAAGGGAAGAGGGCTGCGTGAAGCGGATAACCCCCAGATGGAAGGATTGTCCGTGCCGACTTTAATTGTGGAAATCGGGTTTGCCTCTAATTCCGATGACAGAAAAAAAGTATTGTCGGAAAAGACGCAAAAAGAAATAGCTTTGGCCCTGGCAAAAAGTATAAAATCGTTTTACAGGTGATATAGTGCTTGAGCGAAACGCGGGCAGGAAATTCAATGAGCTAAGGCCCATAAATATTACGAATAATTTTCTCAAAACCACCACCACCTCGGTGTTAGTGGAATTTGGTAACACAAAAGTTATTTGCGCGGCTACATTGGATGACAAACCAGTTCCTTTTTTGAAAAACACGGGCAGAGGCTGGCTCACAGCGGAATATTCGATGCTTCCGGCTTCAACGCAAACCAGAACGGCCAGAGAATCGACGCGAGGGAAGGTTGGCGGGCGCACACACGAAATTCAAAGATTGATAGGCAGGTCATTGCGCGCTGTCTGCGACCTGAATTCTTTTGGTGAAAAGACGATTTATGTCGATTGTGATGTTATCCAAGCGGACGGAGGAACAAGAACCGCGTCTATTACCGGAGGATTTATTGCTCTTGCAGAATTATTTAAAAAAATGAAGACAGAAGAAATTGTTAAAGAAATTCCTCTAAAGGACTACGTTTCCGCGATCAGTGTGGGTATTATCGAAAATCAGATTCTTCTTGATTTGGAATACGCAGAGGATTCAAAAGCTGATGTTGATATGAACTTTGTCATGACTGGTTCCGGAAAATTTATAGAAGTTCAGGGAACAGCGGAGCAAGTTCCTTTTGATAAAAAGCAAATGGACGAGATGGTATTCCTGGCTGCCCAGGGTATAGAAAACTTAATTTCCTTGCAGAAAAAGATTGTGGGTAATCTGATTTGAAAATTGTTTTTGCCTCGCGCAATGAGGGAAAGGTAAAGGAAATAAAAAATATGCTCGAGGGAATAAATATCGAGCTTGTTTCTTTAAACAATTACAAAAATGTTCCGGACATAGTTGAAGATGGGGAAAGCTTTCTTCAAAACGCTCTGAAAAAGGCGAAAATTGTTTCAGAAATTACTGGCGAAACAGTTTTGGCTGATGATTCCGGATTACAGGTTGATGTGTTAGGAGGCGAGCCGGGGATTCATTCCGCGCGTTACGCGGGCGATCAAGCCAGCGACGAGGAGAACAACAATAAGTTATTGGCCAAATTAAAAGATATTCCGTCAGAAAAAAGAGGCGCTTTTTTCTGCTGTGTGCTGGTAATATATAAAACTGATAACACTTGTTATTCTTTTGAAGGTAAGTGGCGCGGAATGATTATAGATGAAAGATGCGGCAGTAACGGATTTGGGTATGACCCTATTTTTTATGTACCCGAATTAAAAAAAACAGCGGCCGAGTTGCCGCCGGAAATAAAAAATAAAGTAAGCCACCGCGGTCAGGCTTTTGCTAAACTAAAAGAAAGCCTGCCGGCAATACTTAGAAATCAAATCGGGGCGTAGCGCAGCTTGGTAGCGCGCCTGCTTTGGGAGCAGGATGTCGCAGGTTCAAATCCTGCCGCCCCGACCAGAAATAATAATCCTAAAAATTTGGTAATATTAAAAAACCCTCTGGCTGTTTGTGGCCAGAAGGTTTTTTATATTGCGATTAATTATTTGTGTTAATCAACTTGGAGTAAATGTTAATTCTACGCGGCGGTTTTTATTGCGGCCTTCCTGCGTGCTGTTATCGGCCGCAGGTTTTGCGCCTCCCGCGCCACGAACTTCGACTTTAATCTTATCGCTGAGACCCATATTTTGTAATTTTGTCCAAGTATTAACGGCGCGTTCAAGAGAAAATTTTAAATTAGTGGCAGAATCACCCTGATCATCTGTATGACCTTCAATGACCATCTTGCCGGACGCATCTTTAATTTTATTATAAAAATCTTTTAATTCATCCAAAGCTGTTTCGTTTATTCCTGATTCGTTCATTCCAAAGTGCAGAACAGCGATGCTTGATCCGGCAGAGGTGGGTGCTCTTTCTTCAGGTTCAGGTTTGGGAGCGGGAGTTGCCACGGCGACTTCTTTCTTTTCTGCCGGTGCGGGTACAGATACAGTAGCTTTAGGAGCAGGTTTTGCAGGAGCTGGTGTGGTAGCCACTGGAGCAGGTGCCGGTGTAGCAGGAGCTGGTGTGGCAGCCGTGGGAGCAGGTGCAGGTTCAGCAGGAGACTGTACTATAACGGCGGGAGCCTGCGCTATCGAAGAAGCAGCTCCAAAAGTTCTTGCCACAACAACTCTGTCGTTTGCCGGCATTCTGCTTGAGGTCCAAAGATCACTTTTGTCATCAATATAAAAATCCCATTCAATTTTATCTGAATTTATTTCTTTAGTCCAAACGCAGCATGCTTTTGTAGAAATTTTTGGACCTTCCTGATCAGCCGCGGCGGTCGGGTCTTGAAGTCCCGCAATTTCTGATTTTGTAGGAAGTCTCCAGTCGTTAAAACCTCCCTGTTCAACGCTGTCCACGATGCTGGCGACGTTATTGGCGTTTGTATCCGGCGCGGTGTGAATAAGCCATTGCAATCCAGTTTTTGTGTCGATGATTGTTCCATCTTTTAGCAACTGAAAGCGGATAACGACAGGAGGGTCAAGGGGTAGAGGTTGTCTTCCACCAGGAGCTTTAATTTGTCTAGTGACTTTTGATGTCCATTTTTCACCTTCAAAAGTGATAATATATTCAGAAGCAGGCATCAGTTCGGTCATGTTAAAAGATCCATCGCCGCCGGTTCTTGTTTGAGGCTGCTTGGCATCGGGTGTCATTTGAACGGGATTAAAGGTTACTATGACTCCGGATATGGGCTGAGCTTGCCCATCAATCACTTTTCCGCTAACACCACCTTCTTTTTTGCCTCCGCAGGCAAACAAAAATGTGCTTATTAAAAGAACTAATAATAAGCGATATGCGATTTTCATAAATATTCCTCCTTGCCCTGCAAGTTGCTTTTAGAGATGAAATTCTATTAACATTGTTAATACATTACACAATATCAATAAAATATTCAATAGAAAAAACTAATTAAATTTATTGGATTAAAGCGCTTAATCAGAGAGTAAAGATTCAACCTCTTTGCGGATCTTTTGCAGACTGCTTTCGCTGGAAGCCTCAAAACGAAGAACAATAACCGGTTGTGTGTTGGAAGAACGTACCAGCGCCCATCCGTCCGGGAAAGGTATTCTTACTCCGTCAATGTCGATAAGCCCGGCCTTATTTTTGTAGAGTTTTTTAATTTTTTCGACAACTTTCGCTTTTTTATCGTCAGGGCAGTCAACTCTAATTTCCGGCGTTGAATACACTTTGGGGATATCAGCAAGTAAAGTACTGATTTTACTGCCTGATTGAGATAAAATCTCCAACAGACGCAAAGCGGCGTATATCGCGTCATCATAACCGAAATAACGGTCGGCAAAAAAGAAATGGCCGCTCATTTCACCGCCTAAAAGCGCTTTTTCTTCTTTCATTTTTGCCTTGATTAAAGAATGCCCGGCTTTCCACATAATACCGCGTCCGGAATTCTTTGCGATATCATCGTAGAGGGTTTGAGAGCATTTCACCTCGCCGATAATTGTGGCATGGGGGTTAGCTTTAAGGATATAGCGGGAAAAGAGAATAAGGAGTTTATCACCCCAGATGATTTCGCCGGTATCTGAAATAACACCCAATCGGTCAGCATCGCCGTCAAAAGCAATACCCAAATCAGCTTTTTGCTCGCGGACAAGCTCAATCAACTGGGTTAAATTTTCTGCTACTGTGGGATCAGGGAAATGATTGGGAAAGTTTCCGTCCGGTTCGCAGTTAATGGCTGTTACGCGGCAGCCGTAACGTTTGAGCAGAGGAACGGCAAAGTACCCGCCGACGCCGTTACCACCATCGACGATAACTTTAAGATCTCGGTTTATTGTTACATTATTAAAAAGATGATCTGTATAAGCGCGCGAAATATCCTGGCGCGTTGACGAGGCGTAGCTGCCTGAAGCATAACTGCCGTCTTCCATTATTTTTCTTAATTCCTGAATCTGGGGGCCGTGTATCGTGTCATTACCGATGCAAATTTTGAACCCGTTAAATTCGGGGGGATTGTGACTTCCCGTTACCATCACGCCCCCGCCTGTCTTTAGATGACGGATGGAAAAATAGAGCATCGGCGTGGCGCAAAGGCCGATATCAATTGTGTCAATGCCTGTCTGATTAATGCCACGGCTTAAAAAATCAGCAAAATCATTTGAGCTTAAGCGACAATCTCTTCCGATGCTCATGGTTTTTATTTTATGCCGCAGAGCGTATGTGCCGATAGCCCGGCCGAGATTAAAAACAAATTCTTCGTATAGGTCATCACCGACAACGCCTCTTACGTCATATTCGCGAAAAACATGAGGATTCATTTATAAAAGCCTTTCAAACGAAATCAGTTTTAAGCCTGAATTATTTACAATTTAACAGGTCTTTTTTATCATAGGTAAAAAAATGTTTTCTGTCAAATAGTGATGATAAAGAAATTCACAAAGGGCAAAAGTAGGAAGTTAAATCATCAGAAGTGTCGTGTTCGATGAACTGTCAAGATAATTACTTAATCATCCGTATCAAATCGCCTGCCTCAGCCAGTACCAGATCGGCGCCCGCTTTTAAAAAATCATTTTCAAGGTGGTGACCGGTTAAAACACCGGCGGTGAAAGTTCCGGCATTACGGCCGGTTTCTATATCCAGAGGATGATCGCCTATCATAAGCGTGCACGGAGGACTCGCTCGAATAACATTTATTGCTGTATGTAAATGTTGAGGATGGGGTTTGACATTTGCTACTTTATCCCGGCAAACCACAGCATCGCAATACTTAAGTATATCTGGGAACACCAAACATATAGCCTTCTCACAGTTTCGTGATACCACGGCGGTGGAAAGGCCATTAGCTTTCAAACAAATTAACAGCTTTTTGGTATTTTCGAAAAGCTCACCATCTTTCGCGGCCCTGATTTCCAAATATTCGATAAAATTCATGGTTTCTTTTTTGAAATTTTCTGATTCCTGCGCGGACTTTAGATTGAGTTCATCCGATACAGTGTTAATCATTTCCAAGACAAATTTTGTTTTCAGAAGATTTGGCCCGATTCCATAAGATGAAGCGATTCGCAAAACCTCTTTGCGCATATACTGAAAATCAATATTCAGTTTAGCCAGGGTGCCGTCAAAGTCAAAAATAACTGCTTTGATAATATTGTCATTTATTTTTAGAAAGCCCATTTATTCAGCGGCCCCCCGTTAGATAACTCGCTGTTATTGTTTTTTTGAAGATTCTCTCCGCGGAGGGGACAGGTAATCGTTTATCGCAAACAATACTTAAAAAATTGGTGATGATATAAAAAGTGGCCCCCCAGAGAATGTCGTAATCGCCTTTTTTGTCTGGAATCGTCAAGCAGGGAAATTTGCTCTTTTCGTCGTAAGCGTTGCTTCCCTCCGGTGTTGTTACCTGCAGCCAGGCGTAATTTGAGGTTTCAAAGAAAAAACTCAAGGGGATTTCCACGACTTTTTCTACCTCCGAGTTTAGTTTATATTCGAAGGGATTATGTGTCAGGCATACCAGCGGATAGATTGTTCTCGTGAAGGATGAAAGCGAATATGTGGGCAGTGCTCCCAGAAATGAAACATTATAAGGGTTGAGGCCAATTTCTTCCCATGCTTCCCGAAGCGAATTGGCCAGAAAAAGACGCGTAAGAGGCAAAATATTTTTATCTTTGTATTTAATCTTGACGCCGCGCATCGCGGGAATCAGACCGGTTTTAAAAAAAATACTAAAAATATTATCTACTTTTGGGTTGAGCATTCCTCCGGGACAGCTGATATCTCCGCCTTGCGCGACTTTTGATGAACGTTTGATAAGCTGAAAAACATATTCTGGCTCTCTTGATTTTTCGGTGCAATTAATTAAAACGACTACACCGGCTTCCAGATGAGAGGCACCCTGTGAATTTGCTCTCTTGATTTGCGAATGCTTTTCCAGATAGTCAATATTGATTTTGGCCAATTTGGAGGAAATAACAGATGTAAAATTTATTTTATCGTGAAGAATCGGCGTACCCATAAGTATATTTAATTCATATTATGTCATCAGTTATTATTTTATTATACCAGCAATGCATGGGGAATAAATCAATAAAACCACAATGGCCGCCGTATTTCAAACGTAAGATGCTTAAGAAATGGTTATTATCCAAAGCGTCGAAATCCTCCCGGGGAATTACCGGGTCGTCGTGAGCAATAAATATTTTTACCGGAATACGCAAATCGGCGAAGAAATCACTTTTCAACGTATATAAGTTAAAATAATCACGGTAGCTTGGAAATTCCGGAAAATATGGCATAATCGCCTCCGTTAATTCCATGCAGGTACGGGCGTTTAGCATTTTACCAAAATCGTATTTATGGGGGAAAAGTTTCTGCTTTTTGATTAGAGAGCGCCGCCATTTGTTGAGGAAATAACGGCGATAAAAAGAATAACCGTTGTCAATGGCCAGCGTTGTTTTGTAAGGATCCAGGGGTGGACTAATAGCAAAAACGCTTTTAAGCACTGCCTGGGGGAAAGAGGAATACCTTTTGGCGATGCGCAAAGCAAAATTGCCGCCCATAGAAAACCCTATTAAGTGAACTGGTTTACCTGCTGAAAGATTAGTTAATGAATTAACCGCGTCAAAAGTTTCTTCCAAAAGAGCTCCGTGAAAAAGGCCTTCATTGAGATGATGTGATTCGCCGTGATCTCTTAAATTAAGCCGGCAGACGGAAAATCCAAGTTTGTAAAAATAAGAACTCGCTTCAATCATGTAAGCTGATGAAGATGAACCTTCCCATCCATGTAGCAGAATAATCAGTCCTTTCGGGTTGTCGTGCCGGGAATAAAAAGCAAGCAACTTTGACCCTGCGGAAGTGGCCACTATCATTTCTTCCGCGTTACGCAGAAGAAATGATTTTGTCAGGACGCGCGTTTTTGAGCTTGCCAGTATTGACTGTATGTGGGGATTTCTGACAATAACTGAAGGCACAAAATTAATATGCTCGGTTTTGCTGGGTGTTTTCATATTATGCATTAATAATTAAAAAGGGTTTGAGCGTGCGCTCAAACCCTGATTTTTGGTGGCGGTGCAGGGAATTGAACCCCGGACACTACGGATATGAGCCGTATGCTCTAACCAGCTGAG
>JAFGKC010000188.1 GCA_016928765.1 Syntrophaceae bacterium | reverse complement strand
GTTTTTCTCCGCCGCAAAATAACAGCAATGTATTCAAAAAGGTTAATTTCCTCCTGATTTTGAAAGCCGGCTGGATGTACGGGTGTATTAGGTATCATAATAATTCCTTTTTTAACTTGAGATTATTTAGACAAGCCGCTAATATTTTTTAAAACACTTTTGGCGACAATCCACTGTTTTTAATCGCTTAAGTATTTAATCTGAACAAAGGGCGCGAGAATCGCGCTGACGGCCTGCAATGTCGGCAACATTTCATTAATGGCGTCATTCCAACTACCAATATGGCTTTTGGGAACATAAACGATATCGCCGTTTTTCAGCGGCAAAGGCATGGCATCGCCACGCATTATTCTTTCAAAATCAACAACTAAAAGCTCGCCGCGCGTGGCCGAATGAGAACGAATAATGCGCACATAATTTAAATCATAACCGGTATCACGTAATTCCGCGCTGGCAATCGCCTGCGCCAGAGTAAGCCCACCGGGCATGATCGGCTGAGGGCCTGGCTTTTTAACCGCGCCAAAAACAAAAACCTGCCGGTTACGATTATCCGGGATGTAAAGCGTGTCTCCTCCCTGAAGCCAAACATTCTGCTTATGATCTCCGTTAGCTAAAAGCTCATAAACATCAACTGGTATCGTTTTCTTCTCGCGGATTAACCTAGCGCCGGTTAAATCAGCCATGTTATCGTATCCCTTGCCCATGGCAATTCCTTCCAGCAGATTGAGCGGCTTATCCATGTAATAAGTTCCGGGACTCTTGAACTGTCCCAGCAAATGCAGTGGATGGCTTCTGTATTCCGTAACGTCCACGATTACCCATGGTTCATTAAAATACTTTGGGTAAATGGCCATCAGCCGCTGTTGAATTTCCATTGAAGTCATTCCCCATACGTGAACCGTGCCCACATAAGGCAATTGAATGTTGCCGTTACCGTCCACGCGGCAGCCAATCGCCTGGGTTATAGCGCCCATGCTCGATGTGACAATTGTTTGTGTTGTTGTTCCTGTATTGGAAGCCATGCTGGAGAATTCCGGTTTGCCGCTGACGTTAATGGATAAAAGGTCATACGGGCCGACAATATAATCGGCTGTCGGCTTATTTTCTTCAATTATCGGTATCGTTACAACCTGAGATTCGATAATCGGGTTTTTGCTATCCTGATTTTCCGCGCTTTTTTGAAACTCAGCCGTTCCGATTTCTTTAACTGTCCCCGGAGGTAAATCCCTGTATCTGGCACATCCGCTAAAAATAAAAAAAGCCGTTGTTATTAAAAACAAGGCTCCAACAATGAAATATTTTTTTCGCATAATTTTATTTCCCGCTTATTCAAGAATTAGATTTTTTTACGGCAAACTAAAAAATTATTACTTGTTACTTTTCAATAATTACCTATTTATTTAATATATTTTAAGAACAGTCCCAGATAAAACGGCTGTGTTCATAATTAACGGATTAATGTCCTTTAATTGCCTGAGCCAGACAACATTATTCGGCTCTCCGGGAATAACAATTACATCTCCTGCTTCAATTTGGTTTATTTTACGGCTAAAAGCCGTAAGCTCCCAACGTTCATTATTATCGCTCCAGCGGATAAAAGGCCGATAAAGCTTACGGATAGAACCATCTACCTTAATAGCAAAAACACTTGGCTCATCAGCGGCGCGGGAATAACCACCGGAAGCGTCAATATATTCACGGTAATCCCAACCGCCATTATAAATATGGGGTTTCTCGGTTAGAACAGAACCAATGGTATTTACAATATTACTTCTCTGTGGAATGTGCAGGTGGTCGCCTTCTTCCATTTCTATATCGTGCGGGCTGTTTTTCAAAAGCCTCAAATGGGCGATGTTAACCGTTAATCGCCCCGTGGGCTTTAAAGATTGGATATATTCCACAAAATGTCTTTTAAGCTGCCTTTCGCCATACATTAGCTGTATGCCGTCTTGAGCTATACCCCGCGGGAATAATTCTTTTTCTACTCTTTGCGCGATTTCTTTTAATTTTTCCTGCTGAATCTTCTTGATACTTTCGCGGGTAAAATGCGCGCCCCTCAGATAAGCGTGATTGGTGTATCCTCCCGCCCTTTCAATAACAGAACTAATTTTTTCACCCTTCTGAATCGTATACCTTCCGGGACGAACGAATTCTCCCGTTAATGTAACAAAATTTTGTAAAGGAATGGTATCATCCTTGACGGCCTCTGGCTCTGGTTGTGCCAATTCATCTTTTGGTGGGATAGTTTTTGTATCAACATCTGCCAAAACGGTTTTGTCTGTAAACGGAACAATCTGGACAATATCTCTGTTTACAAGAATAGGGGCATCCGCTTTTTTCAAATTTATTTCTTTATCATTTATATCATATACAATCCTGCGTTCGTTACCATCGAGCCGCCGTACCTGAATTCTCAAATCTTTCTTTTCGGCGATAACACCGCCGGCAAGGGCAATCAGCGTGTCTAAATCATAACGCCCTTTCATTTCATATACGCCCGGACGATTCACGTTGCCTTCTACGGCGACTTCAGGACCTTTACGCAAAACAATTATTTCATCACCATTCATCAAAGTGATATCTTTGTATTTGATTCCTTTTAACAAAAACTCATACAAATCGAAATACGCTACGGTGATTCCTTTTCTGCGTACCTGAATTTCCCTGAGAGAACCGGAATCTTTTGGGCCGCCGACAAATTTTAAAGCTTCCGTGACCGTCGAATAAGCTCCAATAACATGCGGCATCGGACGGGGCACTTCACCCCGAAAATAAACGGTTATGGTATTTCGCGCGCGCATGGAAACATCCACATGCTCGCTTGTAGTTCTTTCAACTTTTTTTATAACCTCTTTAGACATTTCTTCAAATGTCATACCCACGACAAAAACAGAACCAACTCCGGGAATATCAATCTTGCCGCTTGAATCAACAATCAAATTGTATTTTCTTTTAGTCTTTCCTTCTAAAAAAATATTAATCTCGTCTCCTTGGCTGAGGCGGTATTGTTTTGATACCGGAATAATCATGCCTTCTTTAGAATCCGATTTCACACCTGTTTGTTTTATCGGATATTTATTAAAAAATTCATAACCAAAAGGTTTGAGACTGGTAAACTCTTTGTCTTCTGCTGATGTAGAAAGAAGCTTTACTGATTCCTTAGAGGTTCCATCGGTAATCTGGATAGATGCTGCCTGTGTTTTAAGTTCTGTTTTTTGTAAATCAGTTATATCAACGCCTTCAAATCCCGCTGACCTGATATCTTTTACCGCGCCCGGCGGCAATTCCCGGTATCTGGCGCATCCTGTAAAAATCAACTGCGCCGAAACCAACAAACTAATCAAAGAAAATAATATAAGACGGTTGAAATGCTTCATTATAAATTCCAATTTAATTTACGACTAAAAATTCTACACAATTTATTGTAAATTTCAAATATATATTGGCAACTAATAAGTTTTGCTCATTATCTTGAATTTAAAAAACTTTTGGGGAAAATGATTACGCTTTCTACAGCTCCGCCTCCTCAGTTACATAAACTGAGAAGGTCGAAAATACTGAAAACCTATAATTTTTAACAAAATACTCACTTTATGTCAATTAATTAATTGATATTGCTCAATTTTTACGTTTTTGTAAAACAATAAAAATCTGGTGATCGTGACAAGGCTAGACATGTCTTACATTTTTATTGTTGAATAGAATAACGATTGATTTTAGTGGTGCCTGGGGCGGGAATTGAACCCGCACAGCCTCAAGGACCGAGGGATTTTAAGTCCCTTGCGTCTACCAATTCCGCCAC
>JAFGKC010000187.1 GCA_016928765.1 Syntrophaceae bacterium | reverse complement strand
TTTAAAAAAAGAAACTTTTGATTTTTTGCGTAAGGCTCTCTGGGGTGTCGTTAATGAAGAGGGCGGCACGGGAAGGGCCGCCATGGTATTAAACGCGAATGTCTGCGGAAAGACGGGAACCTCACAGGTTATCGGCCTGCCCCAGAACGCGAGAGCACGGCTTGCCAAAAGAATCAGAGATATGCATAAAGATCACGCTTTATTTGTGTGTTACGCGCCGCAAAAAAATCCGGAAATAGCAATCGCCGTGGTTGTGGAAAATGCCGGCGGCGGCGGCGCGGTAGCCGCCCCCATCGCCCGTCAAATGCTGGAAGCTTATTTCAACAAAAAGGCGCGTGAGAAAAAAACAGAGGTTGTCGCGCAGGACGCGACCGCCGAAAAGCCAATTAACTAATCAGGAAAAGCTATGTTGTTTCTTAAATATGATAGCCGTAATTATCGTGACTTTGACTGGGCGCTCCTGGCAATCGTTCTTTCCATTTGCGCGATAGGAATCATCAACATTTACTCCGCGGGGCACAGCTACGGCAGCGCGGGAGAACAATCACCTTTTTATATAAAGCAACTTCAGTGGATATTGCTTGGATTAATCGCGATGATTGTCGCGTTTTTTATCGATTACCGGTTTATCGCCCGCGGCGCTTACGTGATTTTTGGAATCACTATCGCGCTTTTGGCGCTTGTTCATATTTTCGGCTACACCATGCATGGTTCACAAAGATGGATTTCGATAGGCCCCCTTGTGATCCAGCCTTCTGAACTGATGAAAATCGCGATTGTACTTGTTCTGGCCAGATATTTTGATGATCATAAGTCCGCGAAGCCTTATAAACTCAGACAGCTTTTCATCCCCGCTCTTATTGTTTTGCTTCCTTTTGTGCTGATTCTGAAACAGCCGGATTTGGGCACGGCGCTGGTTATCCTGCTTATATCCGCTTCTGTTATTTTCTTTATCGGGGTCAACTGGAAATCTTTGCTTATCGCGTTTTCCGGAGTTTTGTTATCAGTTCCAATCGTATGGCACTTTCTGAAAGACTATCAAAAAGAGAGGCTGATCATCTTCTTTAATCCGGAAAGAGATCCGCTGGGCGCCGGCTATCACATTATTCAATCCATGATCGCGATTGGCTCGGGAGGCCTTCTGGGAAAGGGTTTTTTAAGCGGCTCGCAGACGCAATTAAAATTCTTACCGGAACAGCAAACGGACTTTGTGTTTTCCGTTTTCGCGGAAGAGTGGGGATTTATCGGCGGATTTATTTTACTCATTTTGTTTATGTCGCTTATTTTGTGGGGTTTTAAAATTGCCTTGCAAGCGCGGGACTTATTAGGCACTATTATCGCGTTTGGAATAGCGTCACTTTTGTCCTGGCAGGTATGTATTAACATAGGGATGGTTCTGGGGGTGCTGCCGGTGGTCGGCATTCCGCTTCCTTTTTTAAGCTACGGCGGCTCGGCCATGGTTTCCTTAATGGCAGGCATTGGATTGTTGATGAATATCAACGCGCGAAGATTTATTATGCATAAATAAATATCTGTGCTATTTAAGGTAACTGAAAATTTACATCGATTTACCATGAGAAATTAAGGCAGGAGGCATATAGATCATGTGGGAGAAAAAACAGGAAAGCGACGAAATAAAAGCTATTTTGGGCAAAGGCGCTGAATTCACGGGCAAGCTGATTTTTGAAGGCTCGGTCCGTATCGACGGTGATTTTCAGGGAGAAATCAGCGGACAAGGCTCGTTGATTGTCGGTGAAGGCGCCATGGTAAAAGCGACAATTGCCGTTAAAAGTATTTATGTCAGCGGTGAAGTTCAGGGGACTCTGAAAGCTAAAGAGAAAGTTCACATTCATTCCACCGGCAAGTTTTCAGGTGATATAAATACGCCTGTTTTTGTGATGGAAGAGGGCGCTTTTTTTGATGGAAAATCGCATATGAACGAGCAGGATCAGAGAAAAATAATCGATGCTCAAGGTGATAAATAATCCTTCAATTCCTTAAGTTCATCGTAAATGAAAAAGTAATATAATCAGGCATATAGGCTTTCGAAGGCTTTTTTAGGCCTTTTCTTTTTGCCGCCCCTAAAAAATTAGACTGCCGGTCAGAAAAAAGCTTGACAAGCAGGTAAGCTTGTGTTTATTAACAACTCGAGTTTTGGGTATCAATAAGTAAGGTTTCCTCCGCGTTAACATTACAAATATTCAAAACATCCTGGAACAACAACAAAATTTTTCGAGGTAATGCTTACTGATGAAAGCCGCCGGGTGAACAAAAGAAATGTTCAGCAGCCGGCTTTTTTTATGCAACAACAGCGAGGTAAATAATGGTTAATGTAATCCCCGATATAACGCTTTTATACCAGATGGCGATTTTTTTGGCTCTGGTTTTCGTTCTTAATATTTTGCTTTACAAACCCATCCTGAAAATTATCGACCGCCGCAAAAAACAGCTCGAAGAGCTGGAAAATGAAATTAAACTTTTTAACGACTCCGTAGACAAAAAAGCGTCCGAGTACGAAGAAAAGTTAAAACAGGCAAAAGCCAACGCTTCCGAATTAAAAAAGGAAATCATTCAGGAAGGCAACGAACAGGCAAAAAAAATCGTTGAAGCTGTGCGCGGTGAAATCCCCGCTCTGACTCAGCAATTTCAGCAAAAAATCGATAAGGAAATTACGGCCGCCCGGAAGATTCTGGATACGCAATCCAAAAAATTATCTGTGGATATCGCGCAAAAAGTTCTCGGAAGGAGCGTCAAATGAAAAAAATCTTCCGGTCAAAATTATTTACCGCTTTTTTATCATTTTTGTTTATCGCGCTTTACGCGGGCTTTGTTTTTGCCTCGGGCGGTGAAGAAACGCATCATGGCAAGGCCGAATGGATTGAGCTGGCCTGGAAAACATTCAACTTCGTTATACTGATGGGGTTTTTATACTGGCTTTTGGCGGACAAAATAAAAACTTTTTTCGTTGACCGGCGCAAAGACATAAAGGAAACCCTGGAAAACACGGCCACACAAAAAACAGAAGCTGAAAAAAAATACCGTGACTACGCGGAAAAAATCGACAAAGCCTCCGCGGAAATAGACAATATTTTTGAAATGATTAAAGCCCAGGGTGTTGCCGAAAAACAGAAAATAATTGATGACGCCAAAAAAGTAGCGCAAAAAATGAAAGAAGACGCGCAGGCGCGGATTGAACAGGAACTACAAAAGGCGTCTGCTCAGTTACGCGGAGAAGCGGTTCAGCTTTCTGTTAAAATGGCGGAAGATATCTTAAAGAGAAATATTACCGAAAAAGATCATGAAACCATGATCAAAGAATATCTTGATAAGGTGGTGAGCAAAAATTGATCAGCAACATCTCCAAGCGTTACGCGAAAGCTTTTTTTGAAATCGCGGCAAGTGAAAAAAAACTAGAGGAGTTTTACGCTGAGCTTAGCAGTTTTTCTGCGATGATCACACAAAACAAAGCTCTTAAGGATTTTTTTGCTAATCCAATAATTGAACAGGAAAACAAAAAGGCCGTGGTGGAAAAACTTATCAGCAAGCTTCGCTTTTCTAATATGACAATAAATTTTTTAAAGCTGCTTGTCGATAAAAGAAGAATCGACACTATATCTGATATTGAAACCTGTTACCGCCAGCTAATGGACGAAACTTTAAAAAAAGTGAGCATTAACGTAAAGACCGCTTTCCCGCTTTCAGAGAAAATGCGGGAATTTATAACTTCCAATATGGAAAAAGTAACAGGGCGCAAAGCTGATATTGCCGTCGAAACAGTGCCGGATCTTTTAGGCGGCGTGGTCATCGG
>JAFGKC010000022.1 GCA_016928765.1 Syntrophaceae bacterium | reverse complement strand
ATCCTGGCTCCGGCTATAATGTCGTTTATCATGAATTCGCGCATAAACTGGATATGCTCGACGGAGCCGCCGACGGCACGCCGCCGCTGAAAGCACGCGAAGAATACAGGGATTGGGTAACAGTCTTTTCGCGCGAATATCTTCGCCTGCATGATAATCTTAAAAAAGGCCGGAGGACATTTCTCGATGATTACGGCGCGACAAACGAAGCGGAGTTTTTTGCCGTAGCGACAGTGCAGTTTTTTGATCAGCCGGTTTTAATGGAAAAACATGAACCGGAAATTTACCGGATTCTTAAAGAATATTACCGGCAGGATCCGGCTGGGCGCAAGAGTGAACAAATGAAATCCTAGAAATAAGAATTATTTATATTTATCATAGATTTATAAAAGCAGTAATGATATCTACCAATATAAAGCAAAATGCTAACCTAAAGACAGGAGGAACCAACCCAATGAATAAACAAATAATTTTTCCCGAAGGGTGTATTATACAAAGAAACATAAAAACTATTCATTTTGTAATAATTGCGCTGTTTGTGCTGTTCGCGAACAATGCTTTGGCCGAAAGCAAAGACGCAAACCCCTACCAAGGAATCATTTCTGGACAATGGAGCGGTAACATTCAGGGTGCCTTTATGAGTGGAACATTTTCCATGAAGATTGCTGCTGATGGAGCCTTATCTGGGTCATGTTCTGAAGCTAGTTTAATCCTAGGGTCTAAGCCTGTTGCTATTGCTGGAAATGTTAGCTCCGACGGAAATCTCAAAGCAGAAAGCGAAGGAGGTATAACCGCATGGAAATGGGATGGCAA
The DNA here is from genome assembly GCA_016928765.1 of Syntrophaceae bacterium. Taxonomy (GTDB): domain Bacteria; phylum Desulfobacterota; class Syntrophia; order Syntrophales; family Smithellaceae; genus UBA4810. The sequence goes on along the minus strand of JAFGKC010000022.1, from coordinate 6,908 downwards.
GCTCGCTGTTTCAGGTGGGCGAATCTCCGGTAGTGGTTTGTTCACAGGTTCTGGTAGTAATGGAAACTGGTACACAGAATAATTGCTTTTGTAGGACAGTTGATTGTACAAAATTTTAATATGAAACAAATATTTCGCTATGAATTGACTGTTTCGGACGACACTATCGACGAAAACGGACATGTGAATAACGTGGAATATCTGCGCTGGATGCTGGATGCCGCGGTAATGCACTCGGGGATATTGGGATGCACCGCCGCGATAAAAGAAATAGGCGCGACCTGGGTCGTGCGCACGCACTATATTACATATTTGTTGCCCGCTTTCGCCGGCGAAAAAATTGTCGTTCTGACGTGGGTATCAAATTTGCGGCGCGTGCTTTCTTTGCGCAAATATAAAGTCGTGCGCGTGGCCGACAAAGCCGTTCTGGCCGAAGGCGAAACAGACTGGGTTTTTGTTCACGCTGAAACGGGGAAACTGCGTTCCATGCCCAAGAATATTATGGCGCTCTTTGAAGTTTTACCCAAAGAAAAAGAGGCGGAAGTCATGAAGTATATTCACGTTTAAAGTTATTTAATCGGCAGGAGAAATCCGATGATTGCTTACATGAAAAAACACGAACTCTTTGTGCGCGAAATGCTGAGCAAAAAGCTTAGCAGCGAGAAACTGCGGGAGCTTCTCGCGTATCACGATAAGCAGATTCAGTGGATGCAGCACGAAAGATTGGTTCATCTAATTGTCACGCTTTTTGTGTGTCTTTTTATGTTGCTTTCCTGGGGATTTGCCATTATAAACACTTCAATACCCGCGATTGCTCTGGCTGTTCTGCTGCTGATTCTCTCGGTCGCGTATATTATTCACTATTACCGCCTCGAAAATAATGTTCAAAAGTGGTACTCACTTTCCGGCGAGATTAAGGGGCGTCTTAAACTATAAATGCGGTGTTTTTTTGATGACCGCGGAATAATATTCGGTGAAGGGAGTAAAGAGCAATGATTCAAAATAAAATTGTGGTTCGTTATATGGATGGTCAGTTGTTGAAAGGCGTTACCAACGATTTTTTTCCTAACAAGGACGTTTTTCATCTTGTTCCTACTGAAGCGCCGCAGGGCAGCAAATCATTGGAGTTATCCACTGCCAATTTAAAAGCAATTTTCTTTGTGAAGGGGTATGTCGGCAATCCGGATTATGACGACAAAAAAGAATTTGATCAAAACAAGGCGACGGTTGGCCGTAAAATAAAGGTACTGTTCAAAGACGGCGAATTAATGGTTGGGACAACCAACGGTTATCAGCCGGGGCGTCCTGGTTTTTTTGTTGTGCCCGCTGATCCCAATTCCAATATCGAGCGTTGTTATGTGCTGGCATCGGCGACTCAGGAAGTTTCATTTATTTAAGCTAGATAATTATTGGCCGGTGAATATTCCTTTATAGGGCAAAAACATCGGGACAAATTTTTGATATTCGCGATACGTATCGCCGAATTGGTTAATCAAGTCCTTTTCTTCTAAAAATGCGCCGATGATAATCCAGATAGACCACATGATATTGAACAATAATCTATCCGTGCTCAGATCCGGGCATGACCAGACCATAATCAGTACAAAAAAATACACGGGATGGCGTATCAAGCGGTAGGGGCCTTTAACGATAAATTCTACCGGATGATTTTTTGCATTACTATAGTGTTCAAATATTTTCTGTATGCCGAAGGGATCAAAGAACCCCAATGATTTAACCGCCCAGAAAAAACCGATGATCGAAAGAATAAAAAACAGGCGCAGTAATAGACGTACTAAACCTTGTGTTTCCCACAGCGGGGACGCGGCCTGCCAGAAAATAACAACAATAAACAAAAAAATACCGGAGATGATAGAAAAAAGAGCGCCATGTTGTGCGTCGGGAATGAGCTTAGATAGAAGTTGTTTGAATGATGGACGCACCATGATGCTGTGCTGGAGAAAAAAAACAAGGGATAGGCAGGCATTAAATATAAGCGTCTGGTCATCGCTCCATCCGAAATCAACTAGATTCAAATTTCCGACCCAGAGAAAAGCAGCGAAGACAAGCAAAGAAATGCCGCCGAAAATGTAAGATAACACCGCGAATATCAATCTGGAATAAATACGAGTCATATAAATCTCCAGCTTGTTTTTCAGCAACAGCAACCACCGCTATTTTTTCCATTGGGGCCTGTTTGTGGCCCGCAGCAGCAGGCGGCATCGCTTTTTCCCAGCAGGGAATTAATTACCGCCGCGGCACAGCCCACACCGGATTCCACGTAAATCGCCTCTGCCGGGCAATTTATGCGGCAGGCGCCGCACTCCATGCAGGCATCGCGCTTTTGGATAAGGGCGCGATTTCCGTTCATCTGGAAAACCTGATGCGGGCAAACCTCAAGGCACATGCCGCACCCCGTACATTTGTTTTCATCCATTTTTAATGTGACAACATTTTTTAGGTAAGACAAGTTATTCATTTTCCACTCCTAAGAAATTACCCGCGAAGTTAGCCAAAGCAAAATGCCACAGATCGCCGCGCAAATTTGTATGGGCAGCGCAAAGCGCATTTCTTTTTTCACGCCGGAGGGCGAGGTATAGGTCGTGGCGCCGGTGAAGTTCATCGCCAGGTATGAAGCGATGGCCGGAATAATGAGCAGCCAGGACAAAGCTTCGATTTTGTCCGGCCAGGCGGAAAAATTAACGCCACGCACGTAAAGTAAAACAATTGCTACAATCATGCCGATAGAAAAACCTTTTATAGAAAAAGCTCTTCCCGGCAGATAGGGTAAAAGCACAGGACTGAGCACAGCGCCGGCGAAAACGGCGGCTGAGAGCGCCGCGACTGAAAAGATTCCGTAATGAAACAAGTTGCCCCAGTAGTTACCGGGACCGCCGATGCCGGCCAGAAGAAAAAAGCAAAGTGATAAAATCAAGAAGGGTTTTATTGTAGCCACAAGTTCAATAGGAATAAGCAGCGCCCTGTCTTTTAAGGGAAATGTCATTGTGCGCATTTCCGTATCCGCTTTGTAACCACCATCAAGATAGACCGCCAGATCGCGTGCCCTTATCGGGCCGTAAAAAACTTTGAAACCCGTGCGCTTTTTTACTTCATGCGCGGCCACGCCGGGCGCTCCCAGTTGAGGGAGAATTATTTTTCTGTGGCTGACAATTTCTTTGATACGGCCGGTTTCAATTTTGCTGATTAATTCTTCCGTGCCGAAAGTTCCCTTTCCCGCCGCGCACCAGACATTGATTCCTTTTGTGTCCAAAACCAGAATCCAGAGGTTTCGCCCCGCAAGCGCCTGACGCAGCTTGTCAAAGCTCATTTTGTAATTAGCGGTGACTAAAACGGGAGAAGCGGCATCTGGATTATTCAACGCATAGAGGCCGGGTTCAATGGAGTAATTCATGCGCCCCGCGCCCCAGCGCGCTTTAATATTTTCCCAACGGTCAACCCACGTTAAATTTGACAATACCTGCGGAAAAATTCCCGCTGTGGTTTGAAACGAACCAGCCACAAATGGCTGATGGATGCTGGGATAGGCAGACCCAGAAGACTGAACCGGCGCGCAGCAGTCGAAATTATTTTGTATTACCGGAAGAGTTAAGTTTTTCATATATAAACTTCTTGTTATTTATTTGCAGCAGGCGCTTTGCTTCGCGTATGCTTTTATCGCCCCAATAAAAAGATTAACGGACGCCAAAACATTTTCCGTCTTTTTTTCAGGAATATTGTCCATTACTTTATGAAAAAAATCCATCATGCACAGCCGGACATTTTTGTGCACTTCTTCGCCTTTTTTTGTCAGGCCAAGATACGCGGCGCGCAGGTCATCAGGGTCTGTCCGCCGCCGCAAAATTTTCTTTTTGATCAGGGGATTCACCAGTCTGGTCGTGGTGCTTTTTTCCACGCCAAGGTGTTGATGCAAATCCGCCATTTTCAGCTCTCTGTTTTTGGCGATCACATCCAAAACGAGGAACTGGTGGAAGGTAACTCCTTCACAAAAAGCAACGTCCTGCCTTAGGCAGCGCGTGGCCTGGGCCAAGCCTGTGAATACTTCCAGCAACCGAGTGTAGTTAATATTTGTTTCTACAGACATAGTTGTATAATACAACCATATTGCTGTTTGTCAATAAAATTATTTTGTCCCAATTGTTAAGCCATGGGGGGATGGCTGGCCAGCTATTTTATTATTGGCGCACTCGTTCTGTGCTTGAAATGTTTCGGGATTTCTGATTAATTCGCCGCAGTAAAGGATATTTGTATTTCTATGACGCAAAAAGACGAATCCGTGGAAAAAAGCGAAGAATGGGTATCATCCGCGCTTAAAGTCAATCTGGAGAGGACTTCCGTTGCCATTGCCATTCCGCCCAAGTACGAACCCCTGCTTAAAGTTGTGGAAGGACATTACGGACTGCAGCGTAAGACGCGGGAGATGCTTACCGAACTGTATCATCCGTTTGTGAACTGGGAGCATGTTCTTGGAGAGCTTAAATCCATATCCATCGGCGATTTTTACGAATACAACCAGCATCCGGATGGATTTACGGCTCTTGCTATTCTGATGAGAATATATTTTGATGTCATTAAATACGCGGTAAACGAAGAAGTAAAAGACAGCGCGCTGCGATATCTTTTTGACTTTATCGATACGGTGCTCGCGAAAAGCGGTGATAACTATACCCGCAATTTATCACTGCTGGATGAATCCATAGAATTTTTTGCCGGTTTTTCAGACAAAGATAAATCAATACTCAAAAAATGTTCTTCCTATCTGAAAAGAACGCTCAATTATCTTTTGGACAAAGATACTGATGTTTTGAACAACAAGGTTAATTCCGTGCTGGATAAGATGTTCAGGATTACTTATGAATTTTGGCTGACTCAACCTGACCCTTATTCCTGGTTCGCCGATGATACGGAAAAAACAAAAGAAGAGATGAAGGAATATCAGCGTATCGTTCAGCCGTTGAGTCATGAGCATTTGCGCGAGCTTATAATCAAGCTCGACAAACTACGCTCCTTAATAAAAACACAGGGCAAAGAGCGCATAAAAGCTTATTTGGATATGCCGGACTATTTTCAGATCGTAAACGCGTATTTTTTAGTTGCTGATGAACTGGAAAAATCGCCCGTCTATTCAGGACGTCAATACCTGTTTAAACTTGATTTTCTTTTTTCTAGCATGAGCGTTTCCGGATTATCTGACATACACGCCAACGCTTTGCGCGAGATCAATCGCTGTTTAAAGTTGGTATTTGATCAGGAAAAAAAAGAGCACCTTGAGGATTTTGTGCGTAAAATAATCGGCTTTTTGAAAAAAAGCCGTTCTCGTTATGAATACCGCGGGACGATAATAGATTGCATTACGACGATGGCAAAAGAAGTGTTTGCCCGTGATTCTCAGCCGCTTGCTGATGTATTTATTGATGAATTGATTTCCTATGGTTTTCAGTACCCTGAGGTTAAAGGCATAACAACGGAGTGGCAAGTCCAGGTCAACCCGCTTCATGTCGTGAATATAAGGGCGTGGCTGGAAATTATTGCCATAAAACCGGCATGGACGAAAAAACTTATTTCCGCTCTAATTATTAATTTGCATATTGGCGGTATTTTTGTGCGCGACACAGATCTTCTGCAAAAAGATATCTCTGCTTTGCTTAACGCTGATATCGCTCCCGTTTATAATCTGTTGAAACAGCTTCTGCGGGTTTTTCCCGTTTATTTCAGAGAAATCGGCGCCGAAGGAGAACTGCGTGACATAACAACTGAAGTGGATGAGTTATCTTACCGCAACGACAAATTGGTAAACTTTCTGCGCAAGCAGTCACATGTTGAAAGCAACAGTTTTCTCGTGCAGTTCATGGAAAATATTTTTCTTTTCTGGAACTCGGGAGATAAAAGCTATTTAAAAAAACACCTGCCTGATGAAGTTTATGAAGAGGTAAATAATTCGGGTGAATATTTTGATGGGATGCACAAGGCTTTTATTCATTTGTTTTCTGCCGCCGGGAATAATCCCAAAGAGTTTATATCCTGGTCAGAAGAAAAATTAAAAGAAGAAACTTCCGGACTCGCGAACGTAAGCCCAAGGGATCAAACGCGCGCGCGGATGCTGATTCGCATTTATCAGCTGATTTACAAAAAATATTTTCCGCAGTACGTGGATTTGCTCGATGATTTGGAATCTGTTTATCTTTTCCCCAAAGCTGATATCGCGTTACTTAAGCGGTCATTGAGCAACAATAACCATTACAACAGTCTCAGCGTTATCGTGAGATTCTTATCTATATTAAAAGACAGGATTCTGTCCGGCCGGAAGACGGAGCCTTATGAAAATATATATTACAAAAGACATATCGCGGCAGGTATTCCTTCTATGTATGGAACCTATAGCGAAGAAAAATTTGAGGCACTGGGATTAACTTTTCGGCTGGAAAGTCTGGCTACAATGCTGCTGGAAGAACTAACTAAATCTTTAAACCTGAAATTTATTACCAAGAAAACGATAGTCAAAGTTCATACCTATTTGTGGCTTTTTTTAAAGGCATTGGAGCTGGAAGGAATATCCACGGAAGGTTTGGCGTCGAAGGTCAAATATGTAAGCAGCGCGTTGGCAATTAAACAGTTTTCCATGGAGCAATATGTGGATATCTTCCGTTTTATTTCCAAAGGAATTCAGGATATTATCCGCGATTATTATATTGACGCGCATAGCCCTAATTTACCTGTGATTGTCGGGCAGGTTCTGGAAAAGAAGAATGAAAACGCGGCAAGTAATTCACAAAACGGCGATGAGTTGATTTATCAGCATTCAGAAAATTTTATTCGCGGCATTATATCTTCAACTTTTGGTCTGCAGGGTATTGATAATTTTGTGAACACAGTAATAAATACTCTGAACT
>JAFGKC010000021.1 GCA_016928765.1 Syntrophaceae bacterium | reverse complement strand
TCGGCTTCTCCTTCGGTATATCTACCGCTTTACAAATTATACCAAAAGAGTTACCTAATTAGTGAGCATTAACAACGGTTCTATTTAATACATCAAAAAAAGACGATAAACTTTGAGCCAGCAAATGGAACCACAAACCCGACCGTTAGGTTATGCGCTTGTAAAGTTTTTTCTCCGGATTATTATTGTATCTTTTCTGGCTTTTATTGCCGTTCGGCTTTATCCCTATGGAATATTTAGCATCACACCAAGCAGTATCACTTTCGATAATATAATAAAATTCATCTTTTCAGCAGGCTCTGCAATTCTGGCGGTCGTTTTCCTATTTAAGAAATTTTAATTTAAGCAAATAAGGATATCGCGGGTATAGTTAAGGCATGCCGGTGACGCCCGGCTGCAATTATTTGCGATTAAGGTCCGGTTGTATCAATGGTTCTTTCTGACGGGAAAGAGTTTGACTCTTCAATGTTATGAAGGTAAAGTTACTCTCATCGCCCAAAAAAAGGAGGTTATAGATTATGAATTTATATCCTTATCTGGTTTTGTTCTTAGGCGCGATCGCGTTAATCATGTTTCTTGTTGCCAGAGACCGTAACGGCAGCCCAAAGGCGCTATTGCTTAAAACTATTACCAGTTTTCTATTCATCGCCGTAGCTTTCGCGTCTTTTATGGTTAATTCAATCCCAGAGGTTACAATGTTCTTTGCGCTCATCATGATGGGGCTCATATGCGGCTTGATCGGCGATATTATTTTAGACCTCAAGATAATCTACAAAGAATCCTCATCCCTTTATCTGCATGGCGGTATGGTCGCTTTTTTTGTGGGGCACGCATTCTATCTGGCGGCATTGCTGATTTATTTCGGCTTCAGCTGGATGGCTTTAGTGGCCGCCTTAATTCTGGCGATTATCATAGTTTGTGTCAGCAAGTTTATTCTCAAATTTAATTTCGCCGAACATTCCATAGACACTTACGCTTATTCTTTCGCCTTGTCTTATATGATGACACAGGCCTGCTACGCGGCAATTACTCAAGGCTATACCACCAGCACGGTTTTATTGGCCGCGGGAGCCATTTTGTTTTTATTATCAGACCTGCTCCTGGTAATGACATATTATGACAACAAAGATTCCAAGCCGTTTATTGCGGTTAATCATGTGCTGTATTACGCGGCGCAATACTCAATTGCCCTAAGCATTTTATATTTAGTTATCTGATGATGATTATAATCAGAGGCGGTTGTTAATTCTCACTAATGGTGGCAGATAGGCACATGAACAATAAATTTATATCGACGGCAATCAAATCCCGGACAGTAAAGCCTTGTTGCAGAATATTATTGCTGTTCGCGTTTTCGATTTCTCTTATGTCCTGCGCGCATTTGATATTGCAGAATCCATCATTTGCGCTTCGCAAAGTAAGCCTCAGCCCGATATCATTTACAGAGTCTAATCTTCTGCTTGATCTCGATGTGCAAAACCCAAATCGTTATAATCTCACGCTCAAATCTTTTGAATGCAGTATTTACCTTAAAAATGAGGAAGTCGGCAACGGCCGGCTGGAAGAGGAAATTCTGATTCCATCAGCATCAATAACGCAGATACAGGTGCCGCTTAATGTAAAATATAAAGATTTAAGGGAAATACTGAAAGTTCTTTTTACAGAGCGAGACTTGCCTTATAAGTTAGAGGGAAACGCCAATGTCAGTTCAATATTCGGAAGTCTCAATTTTCCTTTCTCCAAAGATGGACACATCAACTAGAGTGAAATCGGTGCTCTGAAAACCCGGGACGTTTCTTTTTAATAATTAAAAATTTAAGGAGATTTATATGCAGAAAAATGTTGGTACGGCTGACAAGATTGTAAGGACGCTCGTGGCGCTTCTGATTATTGCCGCTTACCTCTTGGGCATGCTTCCGGGCATTGCGGGATTGCTGCTCATCATTAGCGGGTCACTTCTTTCAAGCGTAATGAGCGGATATTGTCCTCTCTATACAAAAATCGGCGTCAATACGAACAAGTAAACGATCAAAGAGAAAAAGTAACTTTAATCCCCTCCTTTGGTAAAGGAGTGTTAGGGTGGATTTTAAAATCCCCCTTGATCCCCCTTTAAAAAAGGGGGAAGCGCGTTTGGGGAAACGCGCCGTTAATTTTTACTTCTATTGCTTTTGTTTTATTTCTTTTTGTTTATCTCTACTTTTTTCCATGTGGCCAGATCGTTTGGTGTCCAATCCTGCAGAAGGATATGAGTTCCGTTAGGGCCGCATTTTGCGATTTGGATGGAATCGACTCCCTGCCTTTGATCCTTAGTCCAGGTAATAGGAGCTCCAAGGCCTTTCCAGCTTCTGAAATTTTCCAGTTCCTTGATTACTGCTTCCGTGCTCAAATTTCTTCCGGTTCTTTTCAGGGCTTCGATTAACGGTTCAACGTAGATAATTCCCACGCTCATATACACACCCCAGTTGTCTTTCGGGGCCAGCCGCTTTGCCGCGTTTCTGTACTTGGTCACAAGGGGATCCTTGGAATCAGGCTCGGGGGCGGCGGCTGAAGTAATAACTCCTTCGTAGAGGCCATCCGAAATTTTATACATGACCTGATAGTCCGAAAGCCCGGTATGAGAAATCCATTGCGGTTTGTAGCCGATACTGGCGCTGCCTTTCAGCGTCATTATGGCCACTGAGGGGTTGACCCACATGAAAACTGCTTCAGCTCCGGCTTTTCTCAAACGCAATATTTGGGAGGAAACATCAGCGGTAGTCGGTTCCACGGGGATCTCCAAAACCAGCTTCATTCCCATGGTGTCAAGGCGCTGCCTGGCCCCTTCCAGCCCGACTTTGCCGAAAACATCATTCTGATACAAAAATCCGATTTTCTTGTGGCCCTTTTTTTCCACAATATACTTTGTCAAGATGCTTGTTTCGTCCTGAAACAGCGGATAGGCGTGAAACCGGTACCGGCTGGGCGGATCATCAATGGGATTAAGCGAGGCGGTTCCGGGAACAACCCACAATATTTTTTTGCTGTCGAGGTAACCCTTAACGGCATGGCAACCCGCGCCGGAGACACCACCTGTAAAAGCAAATACCCCCTGTTTATCTACCAGTTCCCTGACCACCGCCATGGCCTGCGATGGGTTATACTGGTCGTCACGAATAAAATATCTGATTTTTCTACCGTGAATGCCGCCTTCTTCGTTGACTAAATCAACTGCTACGTTGGTTCCTCTCGCCACGGCGCCCCAGAGCGCCGCGGGGCCTGTTTGGGGACTGAACTGGGCAATGCGAATTTCTTTGTCGTCAAAACCGGGCTTCTGGGCGAAAGAAACATTCGCCGTGATTAAAAAACCGGTGATGACAATAATTGTCGAAATACATAAGATTTTTTTTATACTCACTGCATACTCCTTTTGTTAAACTGCTATAAACTTCTTGTTTGCAAGAGACGATTGGGAATAATCCAAATCACTGCTAATCGCCGTACTTACGTTACCGAACGGCAATCCTATCGCCTTGCCGGATCATGCGACCTTCAACAACACCGAGATTGGAATTGATTAACACATTTAGAGGAGTTCCGGTTTTCTTGGAGACTGTCCATAGCGTATCACCTTTTTGAACGGTATAGTACTCTTTAGGATTGGCAAGCTTCTGACCACTTGCTTTGGCCATTTTTATTTGCTTTTTGTAACTCGCGCGCGCGCGGACATGACGACGCGGACGTTCATACAAATCAGCATACATTGCTTCTTTGATATTCTGCCCCTCTCTGAAAGGCAGAATTATTTCCTGATTTTTAGCTATAAGTTTTCGGGCGGAAACACCGTTGAGGCCTTCCAATATCGAAGGCTGTATTCTGAATTTTTTCGCAACCACATTAATTGTCGTCGCTGAAGGTGTTTTATATCTCTGGAAGGCGGTAGCGGTAAAATCTTTTTCATCGCAGCATTCTTTGTAAATAACTTCCGCGCCCACGGGAACTTTCAGCCTGTATGTTTCCATATACGGAGGAATATACCAGCGCAGAAGTTCAGGATTCAGATAGTAAATTTCTTCGACATCCACTTTCAGCTCTTCGGCCAGAGCCACAAGGTCGGTTTTACCCGGTACTTCAATTTCGGCAAAATCCAGCGGCCCGTGAAATTCTATGTCTTCAAAACCGAAGGATTTAAGATTTTTCCCTAAAATTGCCAGTGCCATAATTTTTGGAACATAATTTCTGGTTTCCGCTTTAAGGTAACGCCTTTTTGTCAGCTTCCAGAAATCGTCGGTTTTAGAATGCCTGATAGCGCGGTTGAGCTTCCCTTCACCGGCGTTATAAGCCGCCGCGGCTATTTCCCAATCTTCAAATTCATCGTAGAGTTTTTTCAGATATCTACTCGCGGCAATTGTTGATTTGACCGGATCGCGCCGTTCATCAACATACCAATCAATCTTCAATCCGTAAATGCGGCCGGTTGAAGGAATAAATTGCCAAAGCCCTACCGCGCGGGCGTGCGATTTAGCCTTGGCCTGAAATCCCGACTCGGCCATGGCTAAATAAATGAGATCGTGAGGAAGCCCGTTATCTTCCAGAATTTTCGCCAAAAGCGGCACGTATCGGCCGCCGCGTTCGCTGTAAATTTCAAAATAGGTACGGCCTCTTTTCAAGTAATAATTAAGCCATTTTTTGACAGCGGCGTTGTAAACAACGGGGATATCGAAATAGCGGTTTTCTAAATTTAATTCTTCAGCTCCTTCCAGACAGTAAACCTTATGGGTATGATTTTCCGGCTCGCTTATGCGCGCGCCTCCTACCATGGCCACTGTTTTTTGATTATTTTGAGGCTTGGCTTGTTGTGCAGGTTTTATTTCGGATTGCGATTGCGCTTCCGCTTCATGGGAAAGTTTAACCAGCGGCGAAGAATCTGGCTGCTTGGTTGATGTCAGCAAAGACGAACATGAAGAGGCAAGCAAAACTACAGCGCACAGGAACGCGAGCATGAAATATCTTTTCATATTTACAACTTTTTCTCCTTAACCCAACAGACAGGTTCTTTTAGTGATGCCTGAATATTAGAAGTATTATCTCTTTTAATCTGTCAGCATGTCAACAGCTTTTCTCAGTTTAATGGCTTATTGTAACCTGCTAAACATTGAAGGTGTTTTTTCAATTTTTCCACAAGAGGGCCGTCATCGCGCCAGGCGCGGCAGGTATTGACGAGAAACTGCAAAATCAGTTTGGAGCGTTGCGGATCGTAATCTTGCGGTCTTTTCGACTGATAGGAAGCGTAGCCTTGAATCGCCGCCGGTGCCATCGCCAGCAAAAGCTCGACCAGATGCGCGCAACCCCTGTTGCCGCCGGCAAGTTTTTTAACTTTTGCCGTAAAGCCTTTGGTAACAGCTATCCCCCTGATCGGCGCGAGGCAATTCAGCGTTTCGCGGCAAATTTCGCGCGGCACCGAAAGAAACTCCGCCTCGATGTCTTCAATCACCATATTGGAACAATTAATCAGCAGGCGTATAGCCATGTGATGGATCACGCCTTCGGGAAAACTCTCGCCGGTGATAATGCGGGATTCCTGAAAACGATCGTCTTTGAGAAAACCCTCCACAACTAATCTCTGCCCGTCATATTCATAGGTGGATACTTCAATGCTTCGCGTATGCAGTTTTTCTTTTTTTGCTTCCCAAAATCGCATTTCTTCTTCCTTTCGCGCTGATTGATCAGGTTAAATCTTTCAGATACGGCTTGCACAACCGGTGAATCAGGGAAAGAATAACTATGCTAACTACAACGGCAATCAAAACATTAAGAGTGATACCGGTCATTACCACACCCAGCGCCGTGCCGCTGGCTGGCGGGTGTTCTGTGTCCGTGACCACCATCATAAAAATAGATGTCCCCACCGCGAGCGAATAAACCAAAAGAGAAGATAGTAATGATGAAAGCGGAATCAGAGAAAACAAAAATCCGCAAAACAAACCAACAATATGGCCGCCGATGACATTTCTGGGCTGGGCGGTAATGTAATCTGGCATGGCAAAAACAATAAACGACGTGGCGCCGAGAGAGGCAATGATTACGGCATGCTGCATGCTTAAAAAATAAAGAACAATAAATACAGCAATTGTTGCCAACATACTCTGCAATACATAGCTTTTCCAGTGTTGTCTGAATTCGGCATCAATTTTAATTAAAATATTTTTCAATAATCCTCCTTCTTTTCAAGAACACCTTCACCTGAAACATTTTTAACCGGAAAATGAAAATTATGCTCCCCGGCTCCGTAAATAGCAGCGGCAATATGTACCAATCAAAATAGAAAATCAATTAAATAAATAGCGAATTTCAGGCAGGCCGAAAAGTGTCGACATATTGACACTAATTTATTATATTGCCCTAGCACTATCAATATTAAGTTAAAGAATTCAAAACTTTACCAAGTTGTAACTTCCTGTTTTAACAGTATATAAATATTATTAACAATGGGGGAGGGAAAAATATGAAATTTAAAATTACAGAAAATGTCGATTGGGTAGGGAAAATCGACTGGGAGCTGCGTAAGTTTCACGGCGAAGAGTATTCCACGCACCGCGGAACATCTTATAATTCCTATCTGGTCAAAGACGAAAAAATCGCTTTGATCGATACGGTCTGGACGCCTTTTGCGAAGGAATTTGTGGAAAATCTGGCCAAGGAAATTGATCTCAATAAAATTGATTACGTGATTGCCAATCACGCTGAAATGGATCATTCCGGGGCGCTGCCGGAGTTGATGCGACATATCCCCGACAAACCGATTTACTGCACGGCCAACGGCGTGAAATCGCTTCGGGGACACTATCACAAGGACTGGAATTTCCAGGTTGTAAAAACCGGCGATAAGCTCTCTTTAGGAAAAAAAGAGCTGGTTTTTGTGGAAGCGATGATGCTGCACTGGCCGGATTCGATGATGGGATATCTCACCGAAGAGGCAATTTTGTTTTCGAACGACGCGTTCGGCCAGCATATCGCGAGCGAGCACATGTATAACGACCTCGTGGTTCAATCCGAGCTTTATGAGGAAGCGACAAAATATTACGCCAATATCCTCACGCCGTTTTCACCGCTGGTAACCAAAAAAATAAATGAGGTAATCGCGCTCAATCTGCCCGTGAATTTTATCTGCCCCAGCCACGGCGTCATCTGGCGCAAAAATCCGCTGCAGATTGCAGAAAAATATCTGGAATGGGCGGCTGATTATCAGGAAAATCAGATTGCGATTATTTACGACACAATGTGGGACGGCACAAGAACACTTGCCGAGCAGATCTCCAAGGGCATCAAACAGGCCGATGATAAAGTGACGGTAAAGCTCTACAATATTTCCCGCAGCGACATCAATGACGTTGTGACAGAGGTTTTCAAAGCCAAGGCGATTTTGCTTGGTTCGCCGACCATCAACAAAGGCATTCTCAACGCGGCAGCGGCACTTCTGGAAATGATGAAAGGCCTCAAATTTAAAAACAAAAAAGCCGCGGCTTTTGGATGCTACGGCTGGAGCGGCGAAAGCGTGAAGCTTTTAACCGACCGCCTGTCGGAAGCGGGTTTTGAAATTATCAGCGACGGCCTGAAAACAATGTGGCAGCCGGGAGATGCGGAGTTTGCGCAGGCGCTGGAATTTGGAAAAGCGTTCGCGAAGAAAGTTTAATCTCTAATATTTTACGCCGCGGGTAAAAGGCTTTGAGCTTGCGCCCGGGTTTCCGTCGTCAGGAAAATGACTAGCCATAAACTTTTTTGCGAAGTTTAACCGGCTTATTTTCTCTGGCGCGCAGGCGCAAATTGAGCATTTCCACCGAAACCGAAAAGGCCATGGCAAAATATATGTAGCCCTTCGGTATGTGCACTTCGAAACCCTCGGCTATCAGCGTTACGCCGACAAGGATCAAAAAAGAAAGCGCCAGCATTTTTATTGTCGGATGATTATCCACAAAAAGGCTGATGGCTTTCGCGGCAAATAACATGACGCCTACGGCAATAATAATAGCGATGGCCATAATGGAAATGTGCTGTGCCAATCCAACCGCGGTGATAACCGAATCCAGGGAAAACACTATATCCAAAATCGCAATCTGAAAAAGCACCGCCGCCATGCCCGCCGCCATCACAACGGTTTTCTTCTGGGCATCCCCTTCGAGGCTCGCGTGGATTTCATGCGTGGCTTTTGCCAGAAGGAACATTCCGCCGCCAATCAGAATAATGTCTCTGCCTGATATTTCCTGACCGAAAATACTGAACCAGGGCGCGGTTAAACCCACGACCCAGACAATGAAAAAAAGCAGCACCAACCGCGAGAGCATAGCCAGAATTAAGCCGACATTGCGCGCTAAGTTCCTTTTCTGCGCCGGCAGCCTTCCTACCAGCACCGATATAAAAATAATGTTGTCTATGCCCAGGACAATTTCGAGCGCCGTCAAGGTTCCCAGCGCGATCCATGCTTCCGGACTGGCCAGCCATGAAAACATAACCTTTCTCCATTTATTAAAAAATTGTTTTGTTTAGTATTCGATTCCCGCGCGGTCTTTAATACCTGCATTGTAGTGGTGTTTGATTTCTTGGACTTCGCTCACTGTATCGGCAAGCGCAAGGATTTCCGGCGGGGCGTAGCGACCGGTTAAAATGATATCCAAACTAGCTGGCTTGTTTTTAACTAAATCAATAACATCGGACAGGTCAATTAATTTAAAATCCAGAGCCACATTGGCCTCATCGAGGATAACCATATCGTATTTACCGCTTTTGATGGCTTTTTGTGCGGCGGCCAGCCCTTTTCGCGCCATTTCTATATCAATAGGCGCGGGATTATCACGCATAACAAAACTATCAAGACCGGAACGACGGATGGTTAAATTTGGAAGATATTTTTGCGCGGCGATGAATTCTCCGTATTTTCTGCCCTTCATGAATTGCACAATAAAAACATTATATCCCTGCCCTATGGAGCGCAGTGCCTGGCCGAAAGCGGCGGTAGTTTTCCCCTTGCCGTTTCCGGTAATTACCATCACCAGTCCCCTGTCAGTTTTGGGAAAGATTATTTTTGGTTTTTTAGGTGCGGGGGCTTTCTTTTTCTTTAAAGTTTTTGGCGGGGACTTTTTTTTGTTTTTTACGGCTTTCATTTCTTATCCTGCCTGATAAAATAATTTTTCGCGATTTCTTCCGCGACGGAATAAGGATCAGCTTTTCTGTTTTTTATCTTCTCCGCAAAATGCTTCAGCTTCCCCGTGGAAGTCAGCTCTTCAATAATCGGCTCCAGAAGACAAAAACTTAAAGCGTCGTTAATTTCCGCCAGAGCTTTCCGGTGCATGCGTTCGGTAAGTTTGCCGCTCTCTATTAGATATTGATGATGCTCTTCGATTTTTTGAGCAAGTTCGGCGGCTTTCTCCGTGAAAGCGGCAGGTTCAAAAGCGTCTCCCACCATGACAATCGGCGTCTGCCAGTTCGCGCCGTTTTTAGAAGCGAGCTTCAGCATGGACGCGATTTCTGTCTGCAATTGATTGGCACCGGGACGATTTGCCTTGTTGACGACAAAAACATCGGCGATTTCCATCAAGCCGGCTTTCATCGTCTGGATTTCATCGCCCATGCCGGGAACAAGAACTACAACAACACTGTGCGCGTGATTGATAATATCTAATTCCTGCTGTCCGATACCAACAGTTTCCACGATAATAACATCTTTTCCCATTGCCTCCATAACGTGTATGGCGTCTCCCGCGGCCTGGGAAAGTCCGCCCAGTGCGCCGCGTGTGGCGAGTGACCGCACAAAGACACCTTCATCCTCGGCATGTTTCTGCATGCGGATGCGGTCGCCTAAAATCGCCCCGCCGGTAAAAGGGCTGGTGGGATCAACCGCCAGAACACCGACGGTTTTATTTTTTTTGCGCAGCTGGGTAATCAGTGCGTCGGTCAGCGTGCTTTTTCCCGCGCCCGGCGCGCCGGTGATGCCGATAATGAATGATTTGCCGGTGTGCGCGTAGAGCTTTTTGATTTTAGCTTTCGCTTCGGGAATTTTATCTTCAATATCCCGGATAAGGCGTGAGGCCAGCCGCACATCGCCCGCGCATATTTTTTTAATTAAAGAATCCATATTAAATCAGTTTTTAGCGCGCTTTGATATTTGTCTTAATCCATTCCACAATGGAATCAAGTGAAGCGCCGGGGGTAAAAATAGCTTTAATCCCCGCGTCATAGAGAAGCTGAAAATCCTGCTCAGGGATAATCCCGCCGCCGATAACTGTTATATCGTCAGCACCTTTCCCGCGCAGCAGTTCCACAACTTTCGGAAAAAGCGCGCGGTGCGCGCCGGAAAGGCAGCTTAAACCAACCAGGTCAACATCTTCCTGAATGGCGGCGGCGGCTATTTGTTCCGGCGTTTGATGGCAACCGGTGTAAACGACTTCAAAACCGGCGTCACGAAAACAACGCGCCAAAACACGCGCGCCGCGGTCATGGCCGTCGAGGCCTGGCTTTGCTACCATCACACGAATTTTTCTTTCCGGCATAATATTGTCCTCACAGTGAAATGTTTCTCATAATAATGAAGTATTAATTTTTACATTATCTGTCATTTCGAACGAAGAGAGAAATCTTTCAATCCCTCGCTCAAATCTTCCCAACTTGGATTTGCTCGATTAACAAGATTATTCTTCTTTTCTCTACGCCACTTTTTAATTTCTTTTTCCCTTACTATCGCAGCATTTACGTCGCTTGCGCTCCTCGGAATGACACATCAAGCTGGGTTAATTAATATAGTCCCGGATCTTTGTATTCCCCGTAAACTTCACGGTAAACATCGCAAATTTCCTGCTGCGTAGCGAGATTTTTCACCGCCTCGATGCAGTGCGGCATAACATTTTCGCCCTTCTTACAGGCGCTCCTGATGTCATCCAGAGATTTCTTCACGGCACGGCTGTCACGTTTACGGCGCACATCATTCAATCTTTTTATCTGTTCTTCGCCTACTCTTTCTTCTATTTCCACCAGCGGAATTTGATGCTGATTGTCCGTGACATATTTATTGACGCCAACCATGATTTTTTCATTATTCTCCAACTGATGCTGAAATCTATATGACGCGTCCGCAATTTCCATCTGCGGAAATCCTTTTTCAATCGCGGCAATCATCCCGCCCATGGCATCTATCTTTTC
>JAFGKC010000020.1 GCA_016928765.1 Syntrophaceae bacterium | reverse complement strand
GAATTGAACTGCCGACACTCGGATTTTCAGTCCGATGCTCTACCGACTGAGCTACCGACCCGAGGCAGAATCGTCTATAAAATATAGGATTCTTTGTCAAGGCATTTTTTCCCGCCATGCTTTGTGTTTGCCGCAAATTAATTATTGTTTTGCGTAGCTTGCGGCGTTTCGTCTTTCTGCTCGTGCGCTGGGGGAGCAACAGTAGGACTATCGGAGATAGAAATTCCGCCGGTTTGATTATGATCCTCGCGGATAATAACGACCGTGCCGGCGATTTTATCGTGCCAGCCCTGCTTGCGTTTATCAAACGCCGCCCAGATAAAGCCAAGATTAAATATCGCGCCGGAAACCAGATAACCGACCGAGCGCAGAAATGCGATACCAAAGGTCAAGGGTTTGCCATCATCGCTTACCACCTGCAATCCCAAAAGCATTTTGCCCGGTGTGCGGCCGGTTGTTCCGTGAAAATAAGTAAAATAACCAATGGTGATTATAAAGAGAAACAGCCAGATAAAAATCATAATCGAAGAAATTTTTGTCGGATTTGCCAAATCGGCAATCCACGCGCTTTCTTCTCCGGTAGCCGCGCCGATAAAAAAAGCCATCATGGCTATCATTAGCAACACGAAAAAAACAATACAGATAATGGTGTTGTCGATTAGATACGCGATAAAGCGCCGCCAGAAACCGGCGAATTTATAAACGGGCATTTTTTACCTCCTGTTACTTATGGCTGAAAATTCCTTTTTCATATTGAATTATGGAAATTATCGCGGCCGCCGCGGTTTCCACCTTTAATATTTGTTTCCCCAGGCCGATCGACTGAAAACCGGCTTTTTTTGCCAGATCGATTTCGTCTTTGGAAAAACCTCCTTCCGGTCCCACGATAATAAAATAATTTTTAAGCTCGTCAAGGTTTTTATCAGTTAGCGCGCTTTTGATAGTTGTCTTTTCTTCTTCCTCCCAGAAAATCATTTTGGCCGATTTGCCGCCCGCAAGATTCTTTATTGTTTCAAGCGGCGCTATGTTTGCGACTTTTGTTATCGTGCCGGATCTGCTGGCGCGTGAAGCTTCTATGGCGATTTTTTGCCAGCGCTTAACTTTTTGTACAGCTTTATCCGCGTCAATCCGGCTGACTGATCTTTCCGCGACAAGGGGAATAATTAAATCCACACCCAGCTCCGCCGCGCTTTTGACGATTAAATCCATTTTGGAAGCTTTGGGCAGCGCCTGCGCCAGAGTGATATTGATTTCTTTATTTTCTCGCGGGACTTCTTTCCCCAGCTTCACGCCTACGTTCTTTATGGAGAAGCCTTCAATAACTGCTTCGAACTCAGAGCCATAACCGTCAAAAACGATAATTTTGTCGCCGGTCTTCAATCGCATTACTGTTTTTAAATATCTTAAGTTATCTTCGGGCAGTTGTATTGATTTTTTGTTTTCAAGAATTTCTGTACTGTATATGCGGGGAATGGTCAACTTTTTTCCTTTTTCGGATAATCAAAGAGGTGCCTTGGCCGATCAAATATCTCTTTCACTTTTTTTAAGAACGTAACAGACCCATTCTTTTTCGGTGATTACCGCTTCCTGAATAAAAGGCGCGACACAAAAATTCTCTTCGATGTTCTGCCGGTCCGGTTCGACAATGCCGGATATAATCATGTAGCCGTTAGGAACTAGAAGAGTTTTCAGGTGCTCGCGCAGTTCGAGAAGCAATTTAGCCGTCAGGTTGGCAATGATTAAATTACGCTGCTCGCTGATAGTTTTGACATCGCGATTGATAAACTTTATGCAGTCTTCCACCTGATTAATCGCGGCGTTTTCACGCGCGATTTCCACGGCTTTCTTATCGATATCCACGCAGATCACATCACCCGCGCCCATCTTGGCGGCGGTAATACCCAATATCCCCGTGCCGCAGCCGACATCCAAAACTTTCCAGTTTATAATCGAGCGGTCTTTAAGGATAATGTCTTCCACTGCCTGCAGACACATTCTTGTCGAAGCGTGCTGGCCCGTGCCAAAGGCCATGCCCGGGTCTATTTCAATGACGATATCGCGACTGGAAGGAGAATAACGTTCCCAGGTTGGTTTCACGATGATATTGCCGCTGACCCGTATCGGTTTGAAATATTTTTTCCACTGCTCGGCCCAATCCGGATCGCTTATGGCCTCTGTTTTTAGTGAAGGTTTTTTGAATTCCGGGAATATTTCAGAGAGGCTGTCCAGATAATTTTGCACGGAGCTGATTCTTTTTTCGGCGCGCGCGTCATCAGGAAAATAAGCCTGGATCTTTTCCGTATCCGACTGTTCGGGAAAATCACCGGGCAATTGAGGCTCTAGTGTTTCCTGGAAAACTCCTTGGGCGCCTGTTTCAGTCAAAAAATTACCCAAAGCGTCCATGATCTGGGCGTTTGCTATTATTTCCATTTTTAGCCATTTTTCCGGCTGCTTTTTTACCATGAAAATTATCCTTTAAATTTCGTTTTATATAGCCTGTTTTTGGTAATAATTCAAGCAGCCTCGGTATTGACAATAATACTAGCGCGGCTGAATTTGCCTTGTTTTGCCGTGAGCGTCGGGTATTTTAGTAGAAATGACCTTGCTTGAATTTTACCCCCCTTCATGATAGTTTTTAAAAAGATTTAAAGCGCATAATATATAACGCAAAGGGAATGAAAATATTGAAATATTACCCTGTTTTCTGGAATATATCCGGCAAAAAATGTGTGGTTGTCGGGGGCGGTGAAGTTGCCCAGAGAAAAGTAACAAGGCTTTTGGATTGCGGGGCAAAAGTTTTTGTGGTGAGCCCCGTGTTGACCCAAGAGCTTTCATTGCTGAAAGATAAAAATATTATTACTCATCACGCGAGGGAATATTCAGTAGAAGATATAAACGGCGCCGCGTTAGTAATTGGCGCGACAGATGATAATGTAATCAACACCGCTGTTTCGCGCGACGCGATTAAAAAAGGAATTCCCGTAAATATTGTCGATGACCCGCAAAAATGCGATTTTATTTTGCCTTCTCTTGTGGAGCGAGGCGATTTGACGATAGCGATAGGAACAGGCGGAAAATCTCCGGCGCTCGCGCGTTATTTGCGTGAACGGCTCGAAGAAACCTTCGGCGAAGATTACGCCATTCTGGCTGATATTTTAGGAAAGCTGCGGGACAAAATGGAAAAAAATTCCGG
>JAFGKC010000019.1 GCA_016928765.1 Syntrophaceae bacterium | reverse complement strand
CCTCCGGTCAAATCAGACCCGCCACGGGAAAAAACAGCCACATCTCCCTTCGCAGTCATACCGTAAAAACCTGGTATCACGGAAACACCTTCCACCTTGCCGAGTTTTTCTCTAATATTGCGGTAACTAACAGGGATAACACTGGCATTGGAAAATTCTTCGGATACAATCAATCCCATATCTTCAGGCAAAACAAGCTCCGCGAGTATGCCCTGCTTGTTAAAATAACGGCAGATGATTTCAGCGTTATATCTTTCGCCGCGGGAGGCGAGAAAATCAGTTTTCTTTTCTTCAGGAAACGATTTTTTGATGTCCTTTTCCAACTTTTCAATAATATCTTTCCCTTCGATGCCCAAATCATCAATAAGTCTTTGAAATTTACCGATGACATGTTGGTAACTTTGCTGTGCGTTTATTTCCTTGTTTTGTGAACGAAAATGCCTGCCGTTGCTGGCTATGTTTATCAAATGATCGGTCAATTTTTCCGTGTCGAAAGAATCCTTTCCGGGGGCGGAAACAACCACATACTGCCTTTCCTTGTTTTGTGAAACAATATCCTTAACTTTATTGATCTGAGCGGCGTTGGCGACCGAAGTTCCGCCGAATTTACATACAATCTGACTTTTCATAACAAACTCCCAAACGATGTATTATCGATGTTTTTTACTCATATTTAATTACAGCGATTAACAAAATCGTTAAAAACCATTGTTCTCCTGTTTTTCTTAGCATCTGGTCATACAGAAGGCAAATATCAATACGCGAGAATAATTATTTATACTTAAAATACATAAACTTATCATTTCTTTTTTTAAAATTGCTTGCTGAAAAAACCGTTGTGCTTTTAACTGATTACTATTTCGTGCTGAAACGCACAGCAAAGCATCAGTTACTGTTTAGTATAAAATCTATAAATGACTGCGCCAGTGCTTAAATTATTAACTTATATTGCCCAAAATGGCTTTTTTTATTCTATTGAATTCTATCCAAAAACTTCTTCTTATTTTTATTATTGAGGCGGATAATTTTAGTAAAAATAATTTTATCGCATTTTTTATGTGCCCAATAAACGTTTAAGAAAACCACTGACACGTTTGCGCCAAGAAAGAGAAACATCATCTATCTTAAGCGCCTCATTGATACTCCTTATTGACTCGCGGCAGGCGTTTTCGCCGTTTTTAACAAGATCCTTTGAACGGGTAAAGTCAGCCCAGTGAAGATCGCCGACCTGAGGACGGATCACGATATCCGCGCCTGACAATTCAAGCTCTTCAAGTCTGTTAGAAGTAATTTCTCCGGCGCGGTACAATATTTCCGTTGCCGTATCCACATCATCGTTTTTCGCAATCGGCAAGTCACGCCCGACCATCACGGCAATGACAAACTCGGCGCCTACATCACGCGCGGCTTTTACAGGAACAGTACTAACAATACTGCCGTCAGCCAGAAGCTTGCCATCCCGGCGTAAAGGCTCTACGGCTCCGGGAACAGAAGCGCTGGCTAACACCGCTTCTCGCAGCGAGCCCTTGGAGATAATAACCTCTTTACCGGTAATTAAATCAGTGGCCACGGCATAAAAAGGGA
This sequence comes from Syntrophaceae bacterium, assembly GCA_016928765.1. Classification (GTDB taxonomy): domain Bacteria; phylum Desulfobacterota; class Syntrophia; order Syntrophales; family Smithellaceae; genus UBA4810. Next base: position 9,818 of record JAFGKC010000019.1, on the reverse strand, counting down.
TTCGTGTGTCTTTAATGTCGATATCAGGAAGAAGATAATTAATCAGCGATTTAAAATCTTCGGCGGGAAGCAGTGACGGACGGAAAAATGCCCGCATAAGATAATAGCGGTTCATCAGATAATATTGCGCTTTTTGCAGTGACGTTTTTGACGTAGGTGAAAATGAAATGCCGATTGACTTGAGTGAAGAGTTATCAAATTCGGGACTAATCAGGTATGTGTCGATTTTTGTCTGAATTTCCTTGGGAGATTGCCCGCTGGCATATGCGCCGCCAATCAAAGAGCCGGCGCTGGTTCCCACAATCAGATCTATTTCAACGCCTTCCTGCTCCAGAATATGGAGAACTCCAATGTGCGAAAGTCCCCGCACTCCTCCTCCGCCCAGCGCTAAACCAACTTTTTTGTCAGTCCCTCTCATGATATGCAGTTTTCCGTTTCTGTGTCTATCGTCAGCAAGCAGATTTTTACCAATATCACTGAAGCATGTCAATTGAATACAATTTTCTTCACACCTTCGTCAATAAAACAATAAAGTGAATATTATATATTCAGGCGGCGGCAAACAATTTGTCTTTTATCTATAATTGCCCTCGAAATCTTGAGGTTCCTCTAAATATTGAGGCGCAATAATCTAATCTATATTTCCCGGATTTTTTCCTTTGGTCTTAACAGCTTGTTATAAAAGGATAATTTAAGTTTTTTATTTTTCCATTTTTTTGGCAAGCCTTTTGCATTTAATTCTAATAAAAAAAGTTTTTCAATGAAAGAATATTAGGACGGTTAGTTACAAATTAAAAAATACAAAACATGATTTCGAGTAAAACAAAAACGGCTGAATTGCCACAAAATGATTAAAGGAGTAAGCGAAAATATTTTGAATAATTCAAAATTTGGACATAACGATTTCAAAACCAATAATCTCTTCCCCTCTCTTTCCTCTAGTTGCGGCGGATTTATAGAAAATGATTGCAGACACGTCTATTTATCCGCCGCAGTCTGCATGAACGCGGGTAATGGAAGCGGTTATTACTAATCTCCGGAGAGCGTGATACTCCAACCATACGCATAAGAAAGATTAAAGAAAATGACCACACAAAACAAAAATAATTCTGAAATTCATCAACAGATAATAAATGTTGATATTATAATAGCGCTCTGCGCGCTTTTAATGTTTATGGTTCTATGGATACTGTTAATTTTCCATATACAGCCACCGTATAAAATCAGCGACGTGTCGAAGTCTCAGGAATCTTTCCAGCAGAAAGATAATAAACAAGATTTTAACCGATTACACAAATACCACGGTTATCCGGCGGTGGTTATTTTAGAAGAAGGAAAAGTGCCTTACTTTTACGACAAACAGGGCAGGAAGGCTAATTTCGTTTATTAGAATGAAAGAACATCACGAGCGAAAAACGACGGTTATTACGCATTATTAACAACAGAATAATTATACCCCTGAAATCAGCGTTAATTTTTATCGTGCTATCAAAGTTTATTCAATCAATCCGCGGTTTATACTTATTGGCAAACCCGAATCTGAGGCTCAGCATCAGGCTCTTTATCCAGTAGAATCTTTTTGATTCTTTCCAGACAAGCGGCATCGTTTTTGAAAATAATTCTGACTGCTTCCTCTATCCTCGCTTTACCCTCGTCGGAGATGCGCAAATTTGTTTCAATACGGTTTAATCCCTGCCTGAGCGTTTTCATTTGCAGCGGATTGTCATCATAGGTCAGCGGCGTGATGTCGATTATGTTTTCATCAACCTTATCAAAAGTTATATGCCAGAAAGTCAGTTTATCCTGAATATCGATATTGTCTTTTAAAAATTCGCTGATGCCTATCTGCCGGTTGCTTTTTAATAAGGCGTTAAAGCTGTCCATAAAGTTCATATCGAGATAATGGCTGAACGTGGAACGGGGTTCAGGATTTTTACTGCTCTTGCCGGTCGGTTCGACAAAAGCGTCAACGAGAATAACAATAACATGTCTATATTTTCCACGATTTTCTTTCAGCACACGGGACAAGCTGCGCAGCCCCAGGTTATCGGCGTTGCCGCCGTCGAACACATGGCGGTATCTTTCATCATTTTCATCAGAGAAATCTCTCAGCGTGACATAGCTGAACACCGCCGGAAACGCCGCGGAAGCCATAACGCCACGCGCCACGTGGAACTGGTAAATATCCGAATTCAGATACTCGGTAAAATCCTCGTCGGTAAAAGTAAAAACAGAGCCGAAATGCATTTTCTGCGTCTCTTCATTTGGGTCTTTGTTTAATGGCGTGTAACATTCCGTGCCATTTGTAGAATTGATAATCAGGTAAGGGCGTTCGGGGTTCAAATTGCCGAATTTTAAAGGAAAACCCAGGTTTTTGGTGTCAAAAAGATTATCTTCCAGCGTTTGCGCCATAATGTCGGTACGGTCATAAGCGGTAAACCAGTAGCGGGCAATGTTGCCCGGCCAAAACCAGCTGGCAAACCACCTGTTTAAATAATTGCGCGACATCAAATCTTCTACATGCACGCGGCGGAATTGGAGATTCAGATTGAACAAACCTTTTTCCGCCCGTTCCTGCCATTGCTGCCGGCTTATCCAAATACGGTTGGAGCTTACCTTGGTTTGAGAAAGATGAAAAAGTTTTTCGATGTAAGCGCATTCTTTCGCGGAACAGCCATTAATTGCCCGGCGCAAAGCTTTAAACGCAACCGCTTTTTCTTCCGCGGTTAATTTACCGATTACAATTTCCTGTTTTTTACCTTTTTTATAACAGACTATCTTTTCGTGGCCGTTAAATGGTTCGCAATTCAATTTGCAGCGGGGAACGGGAATTCTAAATTCCGGATCTTCTGTAACCGCGTAGTATGCTCCGGCCAGAGAGCCGCCGGAAACGGAAGAAATAACATCCACTTCTTTAAGAATATCCAGATCAGGGTCATGCTGAAGAGTTGTCATCACGCGCGCGGCCAAATAAGCGGCGCGGCTGCCCCCGCCGGACAAAGCCAGCATAACCAGAACATCCTGATTGCCTCGGTCGTCGCTGATTTTAAATGTCGCGTGGCGGGCGCTGGCTGTGAAATTTGAGGCATACGGAAGCGTCAGCGCTGTTTTCGGATGATTCCAATAAGCGTATTGCGTGCTGCATCCCGAAATAATTATCAGCAGACAAGCAATTAGCGGGAAATAACCAAACGCTTGCCGTTTCCCTGGTTTCTTATGAAAAACCTCTTTGAGCATTAAACCTTTCTCGCTTATATTAAACGTTTGACTGATACCATTCATTGCGCGTCTCTTTATCATAAATGGTAGTCTCCGGCCGCTTCCGGCTGATAAATAATATCTTCAACCTTGAGCTTTCTTATGCCGGATGGGACAGCCCATTCAATGATGTCTCCTTTGTGATATCCTAAAAGCGCCATGCCCAAAGGGGCTAAAATGGAAAGTTTGTTTTTTGAAATATTGGCCTCTGACGGAAACACCAATATATATGTCATTTTTTCACCAGTTTCTGTATCTGTAATCTCGACTTTGGAGTTCATCGTAATCACATCTTCCGGCACATTTTTAGGATCGACCAATATTCCGTCATTTAATTCTTTCTCCAAAAGATCAAGATTAAGTTTTGCGGCCTTGGGCGTAGAACGCAGACCTTCAATCAGTTCCAACAGCCTATCCATGTCATATCTTGTTATGTGTATAGTGCGACCTACCATGGTTGTTACTCCTAATATCTGTTTTTATTTTGATTTAAAAAACTGCTGTCTGATGAAAAACCAGTTGAAAATTATGATTCTTAAAAAAACATGCCAAATTACTAATCACTTGTTTACTATAAGCAAAGATAATTTCTTTGTCAATTCAATCTTGGACAATCAATAAACGATATTTTTAGATCAAGCTTTAAGCGATATTTTTTAACCCAATATCAAACAGCGTTCATTTTGCTGATTGTTTCAGCCATTTTTTGGCAAGGTCAAAGTCTTGCCGGGCCGACTCCGTCATCCACTTCTTCCCGGTGACAGGGTCTTTGGGCACACCACGCCCGGTGTAATACATTTCGGCCAGCCAATACTGTCCTTCGGCATCGCCATATTCTGCGGCTCTTTTATACCATTGATAAGCCTGAGCGTTATCCTGAGGAACACCCGCGCCCAAAGCGTAATGATTGCCTGCAAGCGTCATCGCGCTGGCCACATTGCGTTTGGCGGCAATCTGCGCCCAGTTGAACGAACGGTAATAATCTTTTTTTAGAAAGAACATTTTGGCGATGGTAATCTGCGCCTGAGGATAGCCGTTTTCCGCCGAAGTCTGCAGCCAGTCAAACGCCTTATCCTCGTCTTTAGCGATTCCTTTGCCATTTTCATAAGCGTCGTAGAGAATGAATTGCGCCAGCGCGCTTTCTTTCTTGGCCGCTTTTTTTGCCAGCGCGACCGCTCTCTTTTCGTCTTTTTGCACACCTAATCCTTCATAATACATTGTGGCCAATCCTGCCTGAGCGCCAGTATTATTCTGGGCGGCCAGCGGTTCAAAAATACTCAAAGCGGTTTTATAATCTCCATTTCTCAACGCTTGATAACCTTCATCCGCATTTTGCGCCCATATATTAGTAGCAAAAATTAAAATAAGAATTACCTGGATTAGAAATATTTTACGCGGCATATATACTGTCTCCTTCTATTTTTTCCCTTTGAAAAATCTGATACTGCAAAAAAATACGGTGTGCGGCGGCTCAACATCCATCTGACATATAAGTACAATAACCTAAATTGTTTTTATCTAACCACAGTTATGACAGATTTATTCACTTTTTTCCCGCCGCGCTGTTGCAAATCGTGGCAATCGTTTCCAGGAAACAATCCATTTCTTCACCTGTTCCTATTGTTACCCGGATAAAGTTGTCGATTTTCGGTTTATTAAAATAACGAACAAGTATGCCCTTCTCCCTAAGTTTCTTAAATAACACTTCTCCGGAATATTGAGCGTGGCTGATAAAAATAAAGTTCGCCTGTGAAGGAATAACATGGAAACCCATGCTTTTAATCCTTGCCGATACACGTTCGCGTGTTTGAATAATCTTCTCACGCGTTTCCTGAAAATAAGTTTTATCTTTGATGGCTTCGCGCGCGCCAGCCTGAGCTAAACGGTCGACTGTATAGGAATTGAACGAATCTTTCACCCGCATGATTCCCTCAATCAGTTCGGCACTGCCCAAAGCGTATCCTACCCGCAATCCAGCCAGCGAATGAGACTTGGATAAAGTCCGAATCACCAACAAATTCGGATAACGATTTATTAGGCCTGAGGCTGACTGGCCGCCGAAATCTATATACGCCTCATCAAGAATAACTACACTGTTTCTATTTTGTTCGAGAATCCTCTCAATGTCGGTACATGACACGCCCTTGCCGGTAGGCGCGTTGGGATTGGCAATAATAATGCCGCCGTTTTCCTGAAAATAGCCTTCTATCGGCACATTGAATTCATTATCTACCGGAATCAGCTGGTAGGGGACATTAAAAAATGCCGCGTAAACCCTATAGAAACTATAAGTTACATCGGCAAAAAGCACAGGCGCTCCTACCGGTTCAAAAAATGCCATAAAAGAAAAAGCCAGTAATTCATCAGACCCGTTGCCTATGAAAACATTTTCTTTTTTAAGGCCGGTTATGTCGGCAATGGTTTCTCTCAGCTCATCGCTTGACGGATCTGGATAAAGCCGCAATGTATCGTTTGCCGCGTTTGTGATAGCCTCAATGACTTTCGGTGAAGGCGGATAAGGATTTTCATTTGTATTCAATTTAATATACTTTTGGCCTTTCGGCTGTTCTCCCGGAACATAAGGAGTTATGTTTTTTACCGTTTTATTCCAGTATCTACTCATTATTATTCACCTTTAAATTAATATAATTATTGCTCCTCTGGCTTCAATATTTGCGCTTGTTCCCATTTGGCGGAGGTAACTTTCCAGTCGCCTGATTCCTTTTTCAGCGTTACGTCAAAAAACCACACACCGAGCGATTCCGGAATAACATCGCTTATGGAACCTGTCTTTACACCGCTGGTGAGCAACGCTTCGAACCCGGCTTTTGCCGCTTCGCCTTCCACGGAAACTTGAAGATTAGTAATATAGGCCGATATTTTCGGGTAGCGAAAAAAGTAACCTAACAGCAACCCGCGAATGCCTTCGTAATTATAACCGCGGGGATCGCTGTAGGTTTTGGAAATGTGCGCCATAATCTTTTTGACTTCTTTTTCCTCGCCCGCCGCCTGAATTTCCGTAATAACCTTCTTAACCTTGTTCTGTTCGGTTTCTTTATGACAACCGATAACAATAATGGCTATAGCGAAAATTATTAAAATAGTTAAAATTCGTCTCATAGCATATCCTTTCACTGACAATCAAAATTAATAGAAATGTCACAATTATATCCCCAGAGGTCAACTTAAAAGCGGGAAGTTTCCAAATCAGTAATTTTCATTTTCCATTTTTTTACATTCTTATTTCTTTCAACTTTTGCCGACAAATAGGCTTGTGAATGCGGTTGTATGATAAATTTCCACTCAGATTCGGAATTTGTTAATACAAGCTTGTCGCTCTCATCATAACCAATGACCTCATAATTTATCCTGTTCCACTTGATATCTGTATCATTGCTAATGAGATAAGTAATAATATCATATTTATTGTTATCGCTTTGAACAATCCTAACTTCATCAACTTTAAAATTGTTTTTGAAGTCAGTAAAGTTTTTAGACTTGAACATATTTGTCTGCCATATCATAAAAGCAATAAATGGAATCACAAATAAAAAACCAAGATATTGCGGGTTTTTGAACCACTGCTGATACCCTTGGCAATAAGGGCATTTTGTCGCGTTATTATCAATTTCTTTCATGCATGACTTGCATTGTTTCATGGTATCACCTCTTGTAATATTTTTTTCTTATAGTCTTACTTTTTCTTTTAACAAAAAAATAATCTGGCATATTTCAAAGCTTGAATTTCTCTTTAAAGTACGTGTTACGGACTTTTTTTGCCTTCGTTTCCGCCCAGGCATCAACACCCATTTTCTTCATCAGGCAGAGATTGAAGACTTTTGTATTGTGCGGACGCGTAGATGCCTGATCGGCATAAGGGTGCAGAAAATCACACGGAAAATCATTGCACTCAAAACAAAAATCGATACCCTTTTTCGTTATGCATTTATACACATTACACGGTTCCGTAACAGAATGTGCCACACATTTGCCTTCCTGATTTCTGCAACCATTGCAAACCGTGTCTTCAAAAGTGAGGTTCATGCTTTTGGCAACAATGTTTCTCAATTTTTCATTTTCCCTTGCCGCGTACAGGGCGCGGTCATTTGCCGGTAATCCATTGTATTCTTCCTTTGTTTTCTTATTTATTCTAGCCTTTTATCATAATAATGTTTTATCGATATTGCCCGGGCCGCCGCATTCCGGCGTATAGCAAGTGACGTTTTTAAATTCGCACTTTCGAAAACAGGAGGGACATTGTTCCGGGATGTTCTGCGCTTTCAGAATATAGCCGCATTCCCGGCATTTCCAGTAAGTCATGCCGCAGTCGGGGCACTTATCCTCTTCAAACGGTTTGTCGGATCTGTAGCCGCAAAGCGCGCATTCTTTAACCGCCATATTCACACCTCACCTTACAGATGTTGAACTTAACGATTTATACTATAACCCCAACTCTTGCGCTACTAATTATAAATTTGTTTAACGCTTCAATATCGAGCATTTTTTATCCGCGAATTTTTCAAGCTCATCAGCCGCCTGCTCTCGTAGATCTATTGTATTTATATCGAGGTTCTCGATTGGCAAACGAAATTCCTTCGCGAGTGATTTTGCCATACTCCGGCTCAACTCTTCATCCAGAACAAGCAGGTCTTTCGATACCGGACGATAAACCCAAGCCATCAACCCGAATACTGCCAGAGAAGCTCTTTTATTGAAAAGAGGAAAGCCTCTCCAGAATATGAATTCGGCGTTTCCGTCACCATTTACATCAGCCAGCCAGGGCAAAGTCCCCTTGCTGTAGCGCTGGAGTGTCCGCCAGCCGATTGTGCTTGTCGCCATGCAAACACCGCGGGGAGGTCTCACATATTCTTTCTCTTCAACACCAAGCCTTATGCTCCAAAAACGGCCGCTTCCCTCCGGCCCTTCTGTGTGCACATACAGGTTCAGATTTCCATGTCGCCCTTGTTGCCAACCGGTTTTTGGAATATTGCCGCATGCGCCATTTTCGTAACTCTCAGGAATCCAGGCAAAACCTTTATCGGGAAGGTTAATAGACAGCGCAAGCGGCTGCATCGCGCAGGAAGGTAATTCTTTATCTCCGGCAAATACCCGCACTTCACACAACCCCCAGATTATACTCGCAACAAATACTAAAAAAATAATTACAGTCTTTTTCATTTTTTATAATATATTTTAAAGATTCGTTGAATAAAAACGAGCTAAGCTAATCCTAACTCTTCTGCCACGCCTTTCATCGCGTCCAAACCCAGCGCGATAAATGCATCCAATTCCAGGCCGATTTCACTGCATTGGGCAATCTGCGCGCGGTTCGCGCCTGCCGCGAAGCGCTCTTCCTTGAAGCGCTTTTTGATTGATTTGGCCTCCACGCCCGCCAGCTTTTTATCCGGACGCACTAATGCCGCGGCGGTGATAAGCCCGGTCAAAGGATCGGTGCAAAAAAGAGCTTTATCCAAAAGCGTCACGCAGGGCTCTCCAAGCATTTGGTTGTGGACTAAAATTGCGTGAGTTACGGCATCGCTCGCGCCCAGCTTTTTGGCCATTTCCGCGCCGGGTTTTCCGTGGATTTTCATATCCGCGTTGGTGAGGTCAATGTCGATATCATGCAGCAGGCCTGCCAGCCCCCACTCATCTTCGTTTTCATTAAACCTTCGGGCCAGCGCCCGCATGATGGCTTCTGTCGCCAGCATGTGCTTGATGAGGTTTTCGGTCTTTACATTTTCTTTGACGGCTTTGAGCGCTTCTTTGCGTTCCATAATTTCCCTCACTCTTATTTCTTTATAAATTTCGGCGGTAGTTTTGGGGCATCCATTGCTTCCACCGCTTTCGCAATAGTCTGCAGTTTGGGGATAATCATTTGCTTGGATGTTCCGTGCGCCAGCCATTTTCCTTTACCATCGATAACCGCGGCCTCGGCAATGCAGATACTTTTACCGGCCTTAATCCTTTTTCCTTCGACTACCAAATGTCCTTCAGACACCGGCGCCAGATTATCAACTTTAACATCCAGTGAAATCAAACCGTCATTTTCTCCCACATCACAATAAACCGCCCAGTAAGCGGCTGTGTCGATAAGCGACGAGTAAACGCCGCCGTGGACACCGCCAAACGGATTCAGGTGTTTGTCGACGATATCTGTTTCCACTTTAGCAAAGCCCGAACCCAGTGCGGTAACCTTCATGGAAAGCAGGCGAAAGTAAGGGCTTTTGTTGATGATACCAAGCACCGCGTCAATATGCTCGGGGTTCAGCTTCTTCATAATCTCAGCTCCATATTTAGACGTTATTCAGGAAAAACTTACCTTTCATGCCACTTTAATTCAACAGAAAAAATTGCCCGGAATCATTGCTTTAAGTTTGAGGTTGACCATAGATATTGCGTTCCCGCATGGCATTTGCGCTCTCCAAATCAATATGCTATTCTTTCTATAGTCAAAAATAAAAACACAGGAGTTAAGCCATGAAAGAAAAACCCGATTATGAAAAGTATCCCGTAAGCGAAGAGGAAATGGGCAAACGCTACAGAAACTGGACCATGTCTCT
>JAFGKC010000186.1 GCA_016928765.1 Syntrophaceae bacterium | reverse complement strand
TTTGTCCGGTGACAATTTGTAATCCAGGTTACCGGAAGCTATTGCTTCGGTGCCTCTTTTCAAAATTCTTATTCTTTCAATGATATTATTGCCCAGCCGCAGCGATATAATAAACGCGATGAGCATACCGTAAATGGTTATTCCAAGATTGATCCAAATCATTTCCCATTTGATATCACGATACTTTGCCTCCAATATCCCCGTGTAGAGAACACCGATAATTTCCTTGTTTATATTAAAAATCGGCGTATAAGTTGTTATATACCAGTCATTAACAACAAAAGCCCTGCCCGCCCAATCTTTCTCTTCCACAATGACTCTGTCGTAAACTTCCTTGGAAAGAATAGTCCCGATAGCCCTTTTGTTATCTTCGGTCATGACATTGGTGGATATCCGGACTCCTCCCTGAAAAATCGTTGCGACGCCCATTTCCCTGCCCTGATATTTTTCTCCGTGGTAAACTGTTTCTTTTATCCGGTCTACTATTTCATTATCGTTGTTAATAAGAACGCCCCCGATTAAAATACCCAGTAATATATCAGCGTTTCTATCAATTATCGGATAAGCCGCTTTCATGACCATACCATCTGTTAATTTATCTTTATCAATTTTAGCAGCCAAAGGTGTTTTGATAATATCAATGGTGGCTTTTTTCGCGAGGGAGGGATTTTCTCTTAATATTTCCTTCAGGGACATCAACTCCGTTGACACCACGGGCTTCTTGGTTTGTATACATGTTTTTACTAACGAATCATGTAGCAGACTATCCCCTGCCGCCTTCGGATTGGCCGCTCTGTGTATAACTCTTCCTCTGGCGTCCACAATCGTCAACATGTCAAGAATTACGTTTCCATTGCCGGAAACATTTTGGGCGTTCTTTCTTATTTGACCCGCCATGTAACCCATGCCGTACACATCATTCCTGCTTATCAGGTCTTGAAGATCACTGCTTTCCGCGGCAAACTGAATTACGGATTTTATTTGTTCGCTTTTGTAGTTATAGATTAACTTGGCCGTGTTGATATCCTGACGAACTCTGTTTTGAACCTCGGCTATTGTATTGCGGTTAATTGTCCACAAACTTACGAGAGTCGCGAAAACACCCGTCAGACATGTGGCAATCAAAAAGCCAACAGCCAGACGGCTTTGCAGGTCTAACCTGAAAAGCCGCCTTGTGTGAATATTTTTGATTTTCATTGTGTCAGCCCGCTTTTGAATAGTTATCAAATACTAGCATGGATAACCTAGCATTATCAAACATTCTTTACACTCATCGGGCCGAATATGGGAGGAATCAGTTGAGCAGTTTTTTTACCCTACTGAGCAGCTCTGCCGACGCCACAGGTTTGGAAATATAATCATCCGCCTGCAGGTATTCACCGTCTGTTTCCGGAGAAAATTTAAAACCAGTTTTTCCGGTAACGGCGGTAACCATTAAAACAGGAATGTTCTTGCAAGCCTCATCATGTTTTAGATCGTAGCATAAATCGAATCCGTCCGTGTGCTTATCCATCATAACGTCTAGAACAATCAGCTCGGGCTTTTCGGCTTCAATGGCTTCGCGTCCTTCCTGAACGTTTAAGGCGTGCTTTACTTCAAAACCGTTGCTCTCCAAAACCATTTTTATCGCTTCGCCATAATCCTGATCATCGTCAATAATTAATATTTTTCTTTTTTCCGGCATGAAAACCTCCGCTAGTTTTTATTTTCTTATCAGTTTATCCGGCAATAGCCTTGACAACTTCCAGCGTTCCGATATGCACCGGACAATAATCGGAACAGCGTCCGCATCCTACACAGCCGCACAATCCATCCTGGATATCGGTACTGTTATAATCCAGCAGTTTATGCTCGTGCCGCCTTTTGAGGCGCAAGGCCTGACTGGCGCGCGGATTATGTCCTGACGCTTCACGTGTGAATCCGCCGTAGAGGCAGGCATCCCAAGCCCGCAGACGAAGCCCGTTGCCCGGAGAATACTGGTGATCGTAAACATTGAAACATGTACAAGTTGGACAAACAAACGCGCAGCCGCCGCAGGTGATGCATTTTGCTCCAAAATCATCCCATACCTTTTCCGCGACTTTTTTATCTTTTAGCTTTTCCATAGCGCTCGCAACCAATTTAACTTCAGGTATGGATTGGCGCGCTTTTTTAATGAATTCATCGATTTTTTGTTTAGCTTTGGACTCTTCCATCTCGGCAAGCGGTATGCCGACAAGCAGCTCTTCACCCCGGGGGCTGCCTACTTCGACAAGAAAAACATCGCCCGTATCGTAAAGCTGCAAATCAAAACCTTTTTTAGCGACAGGCCCGCTTAGTGTAGTCGTGCAAAAACATGTTTCATTTTGCGCATGCGGGCAAGCCATTACCACCATCGCCGCGGAGCTTTGCTTGGCCTTATAATAAATGTCTTCATTGTCACGGAACATAAAACTTGATGACTGACGGATGCCCATCATGTCACATGAACGCAAACCGAAAATCAGGCCTTTCTTTGCCGCGACAACCTCATTGTATTTGTTATTCTCCACGCGGAAAATAACTTCGGCCTGCGGAAAGAAAAAAGATTTTGGCGAAAGCGGCGGCTTTTTATAATCTAAGGTAAATGTTTTTTCGTTAAAAGCGCCGAAGATGCAATCGCCGTTATCCATCTTTGCCGGAGCCAGTAGAGCGTGCTTCTGCGCCCATATACCGAGTATTTTATTAATATCTTTCTTGGCCAGTGTCTTCATGCGCATCTCCTTATTTTTACCGCACAGCTTTTGTATTCCGGAATTTTCGCAACTGGATCAAAGGCGGAATTGGTCAATAAATTTATACATGCTTCGTTGAAATGGAATGTGGAAAAAACAACCTTTGGCGGCACGCGTTCGGTAACTTCCGCTTTGAGCTGAACCGACCCGCGGCGCGAACTCACTTCAACCTTTTCTTTATTTCTTATACCAAGTTTTTTGGCGTCATCAGGATTTATTTCCAGGAGCGCTTCCGGCGCTTCCCTTTCCAGAATATTGACGCGCCGCGTCATCGTGCCGGTATGGAACTGGTAATAAACTCTTCCGGTAGTAAGCATAAAGTCATATTCGTCATCGGGCATTTCCGCGGGCGGTTTGAATTCGCATGGCATGAATGTTCCCAACCCTTTGCTGAATTTATCCTTATGTAAAAACGCCGTGCCCGGATGCTCCACGTTGGGACAGGGCCATTGCAAGCCTGTATTATTGCTTAACCTCTCGTAAGTTATGCCACCGTAAGAAGGAGACAAAGAGTTTATTTCCTTCATTATATCGGCGGGTGAAGCGTAATCCATCGGATAGCCGGCAAGCTTACTCACTGCGCAAATAATCTGCCAGTCCGGGCGCGCCTGACCCGGAGGGGAAACAGCCTGATAGGCAAGCTGCGCCTTTCTTTCCGTGTTGGTATATGTGCCTTCCTTTTCCGCGAAAGAAGCGGCAGGTAAAACCACGTCGGCTTTTTTCGCCGTTTCCGAAAGGAAAATATCCTGAATTACGAGAAAATCAAGGTTGGAAAGAGACTGTTCGATATGTGTTGTATTCGGATCGCTCATCAAAGGGTTTTCTCCCATTATGTATAGAGCCTTGAGCTCGCCTTTTTGCGCGGCGTCCATCATATCGGTTATGGTTAGGCCTGGTTTGTCATCGAGCCCTTCCACTTTCCAAGCATCTTCGAATTTCTTTTTTACCGCCGCGTCGATCACCGGCTGATACGAGCTGTAAACATTGGGCAGCCCGCCCATATCGCAGGCGCCCTGCACGTTATTCTGGCCGCGCAAAGGATTCACGCCAACAGCGGCGCGTCCCAGATGACCGGTTAACATTGCCAGATTCGCGCAGGATTTTACATTGTCCACGCCCGTGGTATGCTGAGTAATGCCCATCGCGTAAGCGATCATCGCTTTATCGGCTTTGGCGTACATCCGCGCCGCCTTTTTCAAATCCGCCGCGGCAATACCGGATATTTTCTCCACCGTCTTCGGCGGATACTTGCTCACAACTTCCTTGAGCTGTTCAAAGTTTTCCGTTCTGGTCGCGACAAATTCCTTGTCATAAAGTCCTTCTTCAATAATCACATTCATCATACCGTTTAAAACGGCCACATCCGTGCCGATATTATGTCTCAAATGAAGATCGGCAAATTTTGCCAGCGGTATGTCTCTTGGATCAATAATAAGCAGCTGCGCGCCTCTTTGCTTGGCATTGATAATGCGCGAGCCAATCAGCGGGTGCTGTTCGGTTGTATTTGACCCCGTAACCAAAAACAAATCGGCTTCATCAAAATCATTTATCGAGTTCGTCATCGCGCCCGAACCAAATGTTGCGGCCAGACCGACCACAGTTGAGCTGTGTCAAAGTCGGGCACAATGATCAACATTATTTGTTTTAAAAGCCGCCCTTGCCAGTTTCATAAAAAGGAAATTTTCTTCATTGCTTACTTTGGCGGAACACAAAAAGGCCAAGGCGCGGGGACCGAATTTCTCTTTTATGCCTAAAAGCTTTTCTGCAACTAGCTTCAAAGCTTCTTCCCAGCTTGCTTCGACAAGCTCTCCTTTTTTCCTGATCAACGGTTTTGTCAACCTTTCGGGCGAATGAATAAATTCATGCGCGTTCCAGCCCTTGACGCACAACATTCCTTTATTCACCGGATTTTCCGGGCTGGGCTCGATACCCACCACCCTGTCTCCTTCCGACAATATATAAAAACTGCATCCGCATCCGCAAAATGGACAAACGCTTCTCGTCCTTTTCATGATCAGATTGCCTCCTTAATATTTTCAATTTCCGGGTAATTAAATACCGGCCCTTCAATGCAACAATATTTATCTCCGAAAGCGCAGTGTCCGCATTTCCCGACACCGCACTTCATCATTCTTTCCAAAGACATGAAAATATGTTTCTTGGCAAAACCCAATTTCAAAAGTTTTTGTAAAACGAATTTATACATAACCGGCGGTCCGCACATCACCGCATAGGTTTCTTGCGGGGAAAGGTCGGTACGATCGAACAAGCCGGTGACCACTCCCACATACTGTTTCCAGATACCTTCTTCATCTCTGTCGACACTATAGAGATAATTTATATCGTCACGATCAAAGAAACTCAGAAGCTCATACTTAAAAAGAACATTATCGGGATTGTTTGTTCCGTACATTAAGATGATATCATCAAAATCTTTTCTCTTATCCAAAGAATACAAAAGAAGAGAACGCAGTGGAGCCAGCCCCAATCCTCCGGCAACAAGCAGTAGCTTTTTCCCCTTAAGTTGTTCTACGGGGAAACCTCTGCCGTATGGGCCTCTAATGTTAAATATCGACCCTTTGCTCATTTCAAAAAGAGCGTCCGTCACCTTTCCGGTTTTTCTTACACAAATTTCCAGAGTATCCGGTCTTGTGGGAGGAGAAGATATGCTGATCGGCGCTTCACCTTTACCAAAGATAGAAACTTCAATGAATTGCCCCGGCTGATGTCCGAAATTCTCCCATGTTGTCCCGTCTTCCAATTTTAACTGAAAAAGCCGGTGGTCTTTAATCTGTGGCAATGTCCTGACAATCGAAACAGGTCTCAGCTGATATATATTGCCGCCATGCTCACCCATAACAGCGCCTCCTTCCCCCGCTTGAGGTTTCTTAAATAGTTAACCCCTTACAGCAATTTTAATACCAATTGGTTAATTAGCTGATTTAAAAGAAATATTAACGATGTTAGAACATCTCTAAAATAACTATGGGGTAAGATACCCCAATTTCGGGGATTTATTACCCCTGATGCTCGTAAGGTTCTCTTATCTAAAATATTGATTATAATTTAGAATTTACATTAATTTGATTATCACCTTTCAGCAGTCAAAACTTTTAGGCAACCCGCATAAGTTTCTCCCGCTGAATCTTTTTTTTGTTCGCTCAAGGTGAAGAAAGTGATAAACGCATCTTTGTTTCTACTATCCAAAAACACTTTTCCCAAATCCAATATTTTGCTTATTTTAATTTATAATTTTATTGACATTAAAGTTTATAATATGGTACTCGAAAACCAAAAGAAGACTAGCTTGATATCATTATTTTTGTCAATTATATCAAACGCTTTTTCTTATTTGACTTTTACCGCGGTTTTAAAAAAAAGGAGTAATAATTGAAGCTAAGTGAAGTGCAGGCAATCCTCAATGCCGAAGTCATTGTAGGCCAGGAAAAAATGGACATGGAAGTAAAAACTGCATTTGGCGCTGATTTAATGAGCGATGTTCTGGCATTCGCCAAAGCGGGCAGTCTTTTACTTACCGGCCTGACCAACACGCAGGTAATTAGGATCGCCAATGTTCTGGACATTGCCGCTATTATTTTGGTCCGCGGAAAAAAACCGCCCGCCGAAACCCTCTCCCTGGCCAGAGACCTTCAAATTCCAATTCTAACAACAAAATATATTTTATTCGAAACGGCAGGACGACTTTACGTAAAAGGCATAGTTGGTTGTCTGGAAAAAGTTGAAAGTGGCAGTGCGAGAATCTGAAAATAATTTATATAAACAAAGCTTTGATATTGAAGGCGGTAATTTTACAAACGCGGGAACAGTTTCAACCCGCATAAAATCAATACTTAAGGAAAAAGGGCTTCCGGATACAGTTGTCAGAAGATCGGCTATTGTCTGTTACGAAGCGGAAATTAACATAGTTTCTTACGCGAAAAAAGGAGTCATCAGCCTAACGGTTACACCCGAAACCGTCGAAATTGAGGCAATCGACGAAGGACAGGGAATTCCCAATATCGAATTAGCCATGCAGCCGGGATACTCCACGGCAAACCAGCAGATAAGAGAAATGGGGTTCGGCGCGGGCATGGGACTGCATAACATAAATACTTATGCCGATATTTTCGATATTACTTCTGAAGTGAACAAGGGAACTCGCTTAAAAATGATTATTAAAAAACATTAGCACAACCAGGATTAAATTAATGGATATTGAAACAATAGTAAATCAGCTAAACTTGAAAGTAAGGTCTGGAAAAGACAGACTCAATAATAAAGTTACAGGAGGTTACACGGGAGATCTCTTAAGCGATGTAATGGCAAATTCTTCCGCGGGAGATGTCTGGATAACAAGGCAGATTCACCAAAATATTGTTGCGGTTGCCACTTTAAAAGAACA